>JAYUMN010000187.1:0-13378 GCA_043762595.1 Frankiales bacterium | reverse complement strand
GAGTGTGGCGCTCAGACGGGGGCGCCGAGGCGCTCCAGGACGAGCCGGCGTACGACGGAGGCGTCGGCTTGGCCGCCGGTGGCCCGCATGACCGCGCCGACCAGCGCGCCGGCAGCGGCCAGCTTGCCGGCGCGGACCTTGTCGGCGGCAGCCGGCGCCGCCGTGATGGCCTCGTCGACCGCGCTCCGCAGCGTTGCCTCGTCCGACACGACGGCCAGGCCCCGGGCCTGGACGACCTCAGCCGGGGACCCCTCCCCCGCCAGCACGCCATCGACCACCTGCCGGGCGAGGCCGGCGTTGAGGCCGCCGCCGGCCACCAGCGCAACGACCTCGGCCACCTGGGCAGGGCTGATCGGCAGGTCTGCGGCGTCGACGCCACCGATGTTGGCGGCCTGCGCGAGATGGCCCAGCCACCAGTTTCGGGCCTCGGTCGCCGGGGCGCCGGCCACGACGGTCGCGAGCACCAGGTCGAGCACACCGGCGTTGACCATCGCCGCGCTGTCGTTGTCAGACAACCCAAGCTCGGTCGTCATCCGCTGCCGCCGGACCGACGGCGCCTCGGGCAGGGCCGCCCGCAACGTCGCGACCCAGGCGGGGTCCGGGGCAATCGGCACCAGGTCGGGCTCGGGGAAGTAGCGGTAGTCGGTCGCCTCCTCCTTCGACCGTCCCGAGGTCGACCTGCCGGTGTCCTCGTGGAAGTGCCGGGTCTCCTGCACGATCCGCTCACCGGCCCGCAGTCGGTGCGCCTGCCGCTCGACCTCGGACCGCACCGCCCGCTCGATCGACCGCAGCGAGTTGACGTTCTTGGTCTCCGACCGGGTGCCCCAGTCCGCACCGGGCCGGTTCAGCGAGACGTTGACGTCGCAGCGCATCGAGCCCTGCTCCATCTTGACATCGCTGACGCCGAGGCCGCGCAACACGTCGCGCAACTCGGTGACGTAAGCCTTCGCCACCTCGGCGGGCCGGTGCGCAGTACCGGTGACCGGTTTGGTGACGATCTCCACGAGCGGGATGCCCGCCCGGTTGTAGTCGACCAGGGAGTGCGTCGCACCGTGGATCCGCCCGGTCGAGCCGCCGACGTGCAGCGACTTGCCGGTGTCCTCCTCCAGGTGCACCCGCTCGATCGGGATCCGGACCGTCTCGCCGTCGATGAGCACGTCGAGCCAACCGTCGGTGCACAGCGGCTCGTCGTACTGACTGGTCTGGAAGTTCTTCGGCATGTCGGGGTAGAAGTAGTTTTTGCGGGCGAACCTGCACCACCGGGCGATGTCGCAGTGCAGCGCGAGGCCAATCCGGATCGTCGACTCGATCGCGGTCGCGTTGACGACCGGCAGGGCACCGGGCAGGCCGAGGCAGACCGGGCAGGTGTGGGTGTTGGGCTCGGCGCCGAAGGACGTGTCGCAGCCGCAGAACATCTTGCTGACAGTGCCCAGCTCGACGTGGGTCTCCAGGCCGATGACCGGCTCGAACTCGGCCAGCGCCTCGCTGTAGGGAACGGTCACGTCACGACCGTTTCAAGCCGTTCGAGCGTCCTGACCATGCTCGCCTTGGTCAAGCTCCGAAGCGGTACGACGAGCAAGGGCAGGGCTTCCTGACTGATGTCCCAGCTCTCCCGAACGAGGGTGCCGCCGTCGACCGGCTCGAGCTCATAGCGCCAGATCCGGCCGCCGATGACCCGGCGCAGCGCGCCGATGGAGGAACGCGCCTGCCAGGCGATCCGCCGGCCCGGCTCGAACTCGACGACCTCGTTGACCATCCGGTAGGACAGGCCGGCCTTCATCTCCATCCCGAACCGATCGCCGAGGGTGACCTGTCGCGAGCCCTCAACGGCCGCCCGGACCGAGCCCGAGCCATCGATCTCCGGGTGCCGGCTCGGGTCGGCCAGCACGGCGAAGATCGCCTCCGGCGGGGCGGGGATGGTGCGCTCGACGGTGACGCCGCTGAACAGGTTCATGCTTGCTCCAGGATCATGAGATCGACAGGGTTGGTGCCAGGGACAGCAGCGGGCCGCCCCAGCGGTCGGTGTAGGCCGCTTCCAGGGCCGCGCCGATCCGGTAGAGCCGGTCGTCCTGCATGGTCGGCGCCATGATCTGCAGCCCCACCGGCAGGCCCTCGGACAGCCCGCAGGGCAGGGACATCGCCGGCCCGCCGTACAGGTTGGCCGGGATCGTGGCGAGGTCGGAGGCGTACATCGCGACGGGGTCCTGCATCCGCTCGCCGAGCCGGAAGGCCACCGTCGGTGTGGTCGGGCTGATCAGTGCGTCGACCCGATCGAATGCGGCCGTGAAGTCCCGCGAGATGAGGGTGCGGACCTTCTGCGCCTGGCCGTAGTAGGCGTCGTAGTAGCCGCTGGACAGCGCATAGGTGCCGAGGATGATCCGCCGCTTGACCTCTGCCCCGAAGCCCTCGGCGCGGGTCAGCGACATGACCTGCTCGAGCGAGTTGACCCCGTCGTCGCCAACCCGCAGCCCGTAGCGGACGGCGTCGAACCGGGCCAGGTTGGACGACGCCTCCGACGGCGCGATGAGGTAGTACGCGGGCAGCGCATAGGCGAAGTTCGGGCAGCTGACCTCGGTCACCGTCGCGCCGAGCTCGGTGAGCAGGGCCACCGCCTCGGCGAAGCGCTCCTGCACCCCTGCCTGGTAGCCCTCGCCGGTCAGCTCCTTGACGACGCCGATCCGCAAGCCGGTGACGTCGGCCTGCCGGGCGGCCGCGACGACCGGCGGCACCGGCGCGTCGATCGAGGTCGAGTCGGCCGGGTCGTGCCCGGCGATGATCTCGTGCAGAAGGGCGGCGTCGAGCACGGTCCGGGCGCACGGGCCGGCCTGGTCCAGGCTGCTGGAAAACGCCACCAGGCCGTACCGCGACACCCCGCCGTAGGTCGGCTTCACCCCGACCGTGCCGGTGACTGACGCCGGCTGCCGGATCGAGCCGCCGGTGTCGGTGCCGATCGCCAGCGGCGCCTCGTACGCCGCGACAGCTGCCGCCGAGCCGCCCCCGGACCCACCGGGGATGCGTGCCGGGTCCCACGGGTTGCGGGTCGGGCCGAAGGCGGAGTGCTCGGTGCTGGAGCCCATCGCGAACTCGTCCATGTTGGTCTTGCCCAGGATCACGACACCGGCCGCCTTGAGCCGGGCCGTGACCGTCGCGTCGTACGGCGGCCGCCAGCCCGCCAGGATCCGGGATCCGACTGTTGTCGGGATGCCCCGGGTGCAGATGACGTCCTTGAGCGCTAATGGGACCCCCGCGAGCGGGCCGGTCAGCTCGCCCGCGTCGACCCGGGCGGCCTGGGCGAGGGCGCCGGGCTCGTCGACGTGGAGGAAGGCGTGCAGGTCGCCGTCAACCGCCCCGATCCGGTTGAGGTGGGCCCGGGCGACCTCGACGGCGGACGTCTCACCGGCCGCGATCGCCGCGGCAGTTTCCACCGCGGTGAGCCGGGTCAGGTCGCTCATTGCTCGTCGTCCAGGATGCGCGGCACCCGGAAGCGCCCGTCCTCGGCCGCCGGCGCACCGGCCAGCACGTCGTCGCGGGACAGCGACGCGACCACGACGTCAAGCCGCGTGACGTTCTCCAGCGGCACGGCGTGGGAGGTCGGCGGCACGTCGGCGGCGGCCACCTCGCCGACCCGCGCGACAGCGGTGAGAATCACGTCCAGCTCGCCGACGAGGGCGTCCAGTTCAGTGTCGTCGAGTGCGAGCCGCGACAGCCGGGCCAGGTGCGCCACCTGCTCGCGGGTGATCTCGGGCATCCGGCTCCTTCGCCGTCGGGGACGGTCCACAGCCTATCGGCCGGGCTCGGACGGCCGGGGTCACGAGGCGGCAACACGGGCGCAACCTGACGACGGCACCATGGAGGCATGACGTACCTGCTGCGCGTCGTCCTGCCCGACCGCCCCGGGATGCTCGGCGCCGTCGCGACCGCGATCGGTCAGGCCGGCGGCGACATCGTCAGCCTGGACGTGGTCGAGCGCGGACCGGAAGGAGCGGTCGACGACCTGCTCGTCCAACTCGCCCCGGGCGGCCTCGCCGACGTCCTGATCACCAGCGCGCAGTCGGTCCCCGGGGTCATCGTGGAGTCGCTGCGGCCCTATCTCGGCGCCGACGACCTGCACCGCGACCTCGAGCTCGTCGATGAGCTTGCGGCCTCCCCGACCGAGGCGCTGAAGGTTCTGGTCGACCTGGCCCCGGGGGTCTTCCGGGCCGGCTGGGCCTGCGTGTACGACGTTGTCGGGGGCGTCCTGGCCGGCAGTGCCGGCGCCCCCGACCTGACCGAGGTCAGATTGCCGTGGTTACCGCTCGCGACCGCCCGACGGATGGACAGCCGCGAACAATGGGTACCGGAGCACTGGGGGGTGCTCGGCACCGAACTCAGCGCCGCCCCGGTCGGCGCGCCGACCCGGGTCGTGCTCGTCGGCCGGCCTGGCGGCCCGCGCTTCCGGGCCTCGGAGGTGCTCCGGCTCGCGCACCTGGCGGGCATCGCCTCGACGGTCCTGAGCGTGCCCGCCTGAGCTGGGCCCGGGGCAGGCCGACTAGTCCTCGTCGGTCGGTGTCACCACGCTGGCCTGACCGCGGGCCGCCTCGGCCCCCTGCGCCAGCAGGACTGCGAACCCCTCGTCGTCGAGCACCGGCACACCAAGCTTGCTTGCCTTGTCGTACTTGCTCTGGCCGGGGTCGGCGCCGACCACCACGAAGTTGGTCTTCTTGCTCACGCTGCCGGTCACCTTGCCGCCGAGCCTTTGCACGGCTTCAGTCGCCCCGTCACGGCTGTGACTGGCGAGGGTGCCGGTGACCACGACGGTGACACCCTCGAGCGGTCGCGGCCCGTCGGCCGAGCCCTCGTCGGCAAAGCGCACCCCACCGGTCCGCAATCGCTCGACGATCTCCAGGTGCCGGCGGTCGGCGAACCAGTCGGCGAGGGCCTGCGCCACGACCGGGCCGACGCCCTCGACCGCGGCCAACTCCTCGGTGGTTGCCGCGATGACGGCGTCGAGGGTGCGGAAGTGCCGGGCGACGTCCTGCGCCGCGGTCGGGCCGACATGGCGGATGGACAGCCCGACCAGCAGCCGCCACAGCGGCCGGTCGCGGGCCGCCTCGATGCCGGTCAGCACCTGGACGATCTTCTTCGGCCCAAAGCCGCGCAGGTCCTCGAAGGAGCCCGCGGTGAGATGGAACACGTCACCGATGGTCGCGACCCGCCCCGCCTGCAGCAGGGCGATCGCGGTCTCGTAGCCAACGCCGTCGATGTCGAGCGCCCCGCGGCCGGCAATGTGGAAGATCGACTCCCGCAGCTGGGCCGGGCAGCTGACAGTGTTGGGGCACCGGACGTCGACTTCACCCTCGGGCCGGCCGAGCTCGGTCCCGCACTCCGGACAGTGTGTGGGCATCACGAACGCCGTCTCGGTGCCGTCGCGCAGGGCCGCGACGGGGCCGACCACTTCCGGGATCACGTCACCGGCCCGGCGTACGACGACGGTGTCGCCGATCAGCACGCCCTTGCGCGCCACCTCGTCCTGGTTGTGCAGCGTGGCCAGCTTGACCATCACGCCGCCGACCTGGACCGGCTCCATGTAGGCGAACGGCGTAACCCGGCCGGTACGCCCGACATTGACCCTGATGTCGAGCAGCCTTGTGGTGGCCTCCTCCGGCGGGTACTTGTGGGCGATCGCCCAGCGCGGCGCCTTGCTCGTCGCGCCGAGCCGGCGCTGCAGCGCAAGCTGGTCGACCTTGACGACCACGCCGTCGATCTCGTGCTCGACGTCGTGCCGATGCTCGCCCCAGTGGTCGATGAAGCCGAGGGCGCCGACGAGATCGTCGACGACCGCGAAGCGGCTGCTCACCGGCAGTCCCCACTGCCCGAGCTGGCGGTAGGCCTCGCTCTGACTCGCCGGCTCCCAGCCCTCGCGCCGGCCGATGCCGTGCAGCGTCAGCCGCAGCGGCCGGGTTGCGGTCACCCGTGGGTCCTTCTGCCGCAGGCTGCCCGCCGCGGCATTGCGCGGGTTGGCGAACGGCGCCCGGCCCTCCCGCACCAGCCGAGCGTTGAGCTCGGCGAAGTCACCGGTCGCCATGAAGACCTCCCCCCGGACCTCGAGCAGGGCGGGTACGCCGTCGCCGACGAGCTGGTCCGGGACGGTCGCGAGGGTGCGGACGTTGGGCGTGATGTCCTCGCCGATGCGACCGTCGCCGCGGGTCGCTGCCCGCACGAGCCGACCGTCGCGGTAGACCAGCGCGACCGCCAGACCATCGATCTTGAGCTCGCACAGGAACCTGGCCGCGTCACCGACCTCCTTGGCAACCCGGCCGGCCCAGGCCCGCAGCTGCTCGGCGGTAAAGACGTTGTCCAGGCTCATCAATCGCTCGAGGTGCTCGACCGGGGTGAAGCCGGTCGCGTAGGTCTCCATCACCCGCTGGGTCGGCGAGTCCGGGGTGCGCAGCTCGGGATGCTGCTCCTCGATCGTCTGCAGCTCGCGCATCGAGGCGTCGTACGACGCGTCGGCGACCGTCGGCTGGGCCAGGACGTAATAGCGGAAGGCGTGCTGTTCCACCTGCTGGGCGAGCTCGGCGTGGCGCGCGAATGCGTCCACTGGCACGCCCTGCTCGCTCACTCCGGATCCTCCCTCAGCAGCTCGCCTGCCTGGACGCACCTGGTCAGTGCTGCCCGCGCGTACGCCGCCGAGGAACCCGCCAGGCCGCAGGTCGGCGTGACGACGACGGTGGGCGCGACAAGCGCCGGATCGAGACCGAGCCGACGCCACAGCGCCCGGACCGGCCGCAGGATGCCTGCCGGGTCCGACAACGTCGCGTCGATGCTCGGCACGCAGCCGAGCAACAGTCCGAGCCCACCCTCGACGGCGGTGCCGAGCGCCTCATCGTCGAAGCCGCTCAGCAGCGTCGCGTCCAGGCTCAGGCCAGTCGCGCCGGCCCGCTGGAACAGCCCGATCGGGGGGCGGCGCGCGCAGCAGTGCACCAGCCGATGCGGGCTGACAGCCAGCACCTCGGCTAGTCGTTCGCGCACGACCTGCTCCTGGGGCACCCGCAGGCGACCCCAACCACTGCTCGTCGGCACCCCACCAGCGATCACCGTCGGCAGCGAGGGCTCATCGACCTGCAGTACCAGCACGGTGTCCGGCAGCCGCCGCTGCAGGTCGGCCAGGTGTAGGCGCACCCCTTCGGCCAGGCTGCTCGTGAGGTCGCGGACGGCGCCGTGGTCGGCGAGCACCTTGTCGCCGCGGGTGAGCTCCAGGCGGGTCGCGAGCGTCCAGGGGCCGGTGACCTGCACCTTCAGCCGGGCCGGCTGGCCGGCCAGTCCAGCGGCCAGCTCGAAGGCGTCGACGTCACGGGCCAGCAGGTCGCGGGCCCGCGAGCCGTCCCCGCTCGGCCGGCTGACCAACCGCCAGCCGCTCGGCTGCAGGTCGACCGGCATGTCGTGCAGCAGGGCCGTCCCGCGCCCGGCGAGGTCGGCCGGCGCCCCCCGCCCCGGCAACTCGGGCAGGAAGGGCAGGTCGGGCAACGTCTCGAGAATCAGCTTGGCCGCCTCGAGCGGGTCCTCGCCCGGCAGGCTGCCGACCCCGGTCGCCGTGCCGGGGCCCCACGGCTGCAGCGCGGCGTCGGCCGCGGTGCTCACGCCCTGCGGCTGCACTGCGCGTCCTCGGCCGACATGGCCCTGAGCGTATCGGTGACCCGCTGCCCAGCTGATCAGGTGGCTTGGCGGCCCCGTGCCCCCCGCCCGGCCCCGCCCGGCCCCACCCGGCCCCACCCGGTGATCCACGGAAGCTCGGGCACCTTCCCAAAGATCATCGCGGTGGCCACCCTTCCGTCAATCATGGAGGGGCGTGGTCGGGGGTCTGTTCGGCGTGGCAACCACATCTGCAGGCAAGCGGGGGCGGTTCGACCGCGGGCCTCGCCTGGCCGCCGAGACGGCGCCCCGATCGGCGCCCCTTTGCTGCTGTTGTGGTCGTGCTTGTCGACAGCGCCCCCACGTGCACAACGGATCACCGGGCCGAAGGTTTAGCGGGCTCGCGGCGTGCTCTGAGCAGGCTCGGCAAGCCCAGCAAGCCCAGCAAGCCGCACTTCCCCATGGCCGTGGCAACTTATGCGTGGAATGCGGGTTTTATACCCGTCGTACGACGGGGCAGTGGCCACCCAGGCTCCACGACGCCCCTTCGCCAAGATCCACGGAAGCTCGGACACCTCCCAAAGATCATTGCGGTGCCCACCCTTGCGTGGATCACCGCACGTGGGGGTGGGCCGTCTCGGCTGGGCGGCGCCCCACCGGCCCAGCCGTCAGGCGGCGGTTGCGACGGTCGCGCTGCCGAGGACTTCGTCCCCGTCGTACAGAACGGCCGCCTGGCCGGGGGCGATGCCGGTCGCGGGGGTGCTGAGCGCGAGCGACCAGCCGCCGTCGTAGGCGGTGGCCGTGCAGCCGTGCGGGGCGCCGTGCGCGCGCAGCTGCACCGTGCAGTCCAGCGGCAGGACTCGCGGCGAGCTCCAGACCGGCGGCCCGGTACGGATCGTGCAGACCTCGAGCGCGGCCGACGGCCCAACGGTCACGGTTCGGTCCACCGGGGAGACCGACAGCACGTAACGGGGGCGTCCGTCGGCAGCGGGCACGGGCCGCGCGAGGCCTCGACGCTGACCGACGGTGTAGGCGTAGGCCCCCTCATGCTGGCCGACGACCGCGCCGGTGAGGGCGTCGATGACCGGTCCGGGCTGCACACCGAGCCGGTTGCGCAGGAAGCCCTGGGTGTCACCGTCGGCGATGAAGCAGATGTCGTGGCTGTCCGGCTTGTCCGCAACACCGAGCCCGCGAGCAGCCGCCTCGGCGCGCACCTGCACCTTGGTGAGGTGCCCAAGCGGCAGGACCGCCCCAGCCAACTGGTCCGGGGTGAGGACCGCCAGGACGTAGGACTGGTCCTTCGCGGCGTCGGCCGAACGGCGGAGCACCCCGGCGTCGAGCCGGGCGTGGTGGCCGGTGGCGACCGCGTCGAAGCCCAACGCCCGGGCCCGGTCGAGGACGGCGGCGAACTTGATCTTCTCGTTGCATCGCAAGCAGGGGTTGGGGGTCCGGCCGGCGGCGTACTGCGCGACGAAGTCCTCAACGACGTCCTCGCGAAAGCGCTCTGCGAGATCCCAGACGTAGAAGGGAATACCAAGTACGTCGGCGGCGCGGGCGGCATCCCGGGCATCCTCGCGCGAGCAGCACCCACGCGAGCCGGTGCGCAACGCCGCGGGGGCGCTGGACAGCGCCAAGTGGACACCGGTGACGTCGTGGCCAGCCTCCACGGCCAGCGCCGCCGCGACGGCCGAGTCGACACCGCCGGACATCGCGGCAAGCAGCTTCACGGCAGCGATCTCAACGGGCCGGGACCCGCCGGGCCCGCTCCACCACCCCGGGCAGCGCCGCGAGCAGCGCATCCACGTCCTGGCCGGTCGAATTGTGCCCGAGCGAGAAGCGCAGGGAGCCGCGGGCCCGGTCCTCGTCGGCGCCCATCGCGACGAGTACGTGCGAGGGCCGGGCGACTCCGGACGAGCAGGCCGAGCCCGTCGACACCTCGACCCCGCGGGCATCCAGCAGCAGCAGTAGCGAATCCCCTTCGCAGCCGGGGAAGGAAAAGTGCGCGTTGCCCGGGAGCCGGCCTGGGCCGGCGCCGCCGGGGAGCCGGCCTGGTCCAGGATCGCCGTTGAGGACCGCGTCCGGGACGACAGCCAGCACCCGTCGTACGAGGTCATCGCGCAGGCCGGCCAACCGCTCGGCACTCGCCGGCTGGCGCTGGGTGGCGAGGGTGGCCGCAACTGCGAGGCCCGCGAGGGCGGGGGTATCGAACGTGCCAGAGCGGACGTCGCGTTCCTGGCCACCGCCGTGCAGCAGCGGCGTGCAGTCGACGTCGCGGCCGAGCAGCAGCGCACCGACCCCGAGCGGACCGCCGAACTTGTGCCCCGTGACCGTCATCGCATCCACCCCGCTGGCCGCAAAGTCGACGTGTAGCTGCCCGACCGCCTGCACCGCATCGGTGTGCAGCGGCACCTCCCGCTCGTGGGCGACCTCGGCCAACGCCCGAATCGGCTGCACCGTGCCGACCTCGTTGTTGGCCCACATCACCGTGGCAAGGGCCACGTCGTCATCGAGTGCGGCGGCGAGCACATCCGGGTGTACCCGACCTTGATGGTCGACCTCCAGCCAGGTGACCGAGGCGCCCTCGTGGGCGACCAGCCACTCCACCGAGTCGAGCACCGCGTGGTGCTCGACAGCGCTGGCGAGGATCCGGGTCCGGCGCGGGTTGGCGGTGCGGCGCGCCCAGAAGATCCCCTTGACGGCGAGGTTGTCGCTCTCGGTCCCGCCGCCGGCGAACAACACTTCCGACGGCCGGGCGCCGAGCGCCGCCGCGAGCTCCTCACGGGACTCCTCGACGCTGCGGCGGGCTCGACGACCGGCGGCGTGCTGGGAGGAGGCATTGCCCGGCAGGGCCATGGCAGCGGTGACCGCCGCCACAGCCTCGGGCAACATCGGCGTCGAGGCCGCATGGTCGAGGTAGGCCACCCCGACAGCTTAGCCCGGCCAGCCGGCACCGCGCCGGCGTGCCAATCTTGGCAGCATGAGCCGCTGGAGCCCCACCGACATGCCCGACCTGTCCGGGCGCACGGCCCTGGTCACTGGGGCCAACTCAGGGCTCGGGTTCCACACCGCGCTCGAGCTGTCCCGACACGGGGCGCGGGTGCTGTTGGCCTGCCGCAGCCCGCAGCGCGCTGAGCAAGCGCTTGGCCGGCTCAGCCTCGCCGGCGGGAAAGGCGAGCTGGTGACCCTGGACCTGTCGTCGCTCGCCTCGGTGCGGGCGGCGGCCGCCGAGGTCGCCGGCCGGGTCGAGATACTCGACCTCCTGGTCAACAATGCCGGGGTCATGGCGCCACCCCGGACGCTGACCGAGGACGGTTTCGAGCTGCAGCTCGGCACCAATCACCTCGGGCACTTCGCGCTCGCCGGCCGGCTGCTGCCGCTGCTGCTGGCTGCGCCCGCGGCCCGGGTCGTCACCGTTTCGAGCGGGGCGCACCGGATGGGCTCGATCGCCTTCGACGACCTGATGGGCGAACGGTCCTACCGGCGGTGGGGCGCGTACGGCCAGAGCAAGTTGGCCAACCTGTTGTTCACCCGCGAGCTCGACCGGCGCTTCGGCGACCGCCTGACGGCGGTTGCGGCGCACCCAGGTTACGCCGCGACCCACCTGCAAACCGGCCAGGGTCAACCCTTACTGGAGGCCCTGATGCGGGTCGGCAACGCCACGATCGCGCAGTCCGACGCGGCGGGCGCCTGGCCAACGCTCTACGCGGCAACCGCTGAAGGCGTCCGCGGCGGGCAGTACTTCGGTCCGGGCCTCTTTGAGCTACGCGGCCACCCCAAGCAGGTCGGACGTAGCGCCGCCGCTCAGGACGACGCCGCCGCCGCCCGGCTGTGGACCGTGTCGGCGGAACTCACCGGCACGTCGTACGACTGAGACCCCTGCGCTCCTGCGGCGAGCTCGACGTTCCCGTTGCTCTGGCCGGCGTGGTGACGACCAGAGCGCCGCGGTCTGGTCCGGCCGCGCCACGACCGCCGACCGGTACGACGACGGCCGGCTGCTCCTGGCGAGAGGAGAGCCGGCCGTCGGTCTGTGAGGGGCTAGCCCGGGGCTAGCCCTTGCGTTTGGTGATCGCCTCGGTGAGCGCCGGTACGACGGTGTTGAGGTCGCCGACGAGACCGAAGTCGGCCAGCTCGAAGATCGGCGCTTCGGCGTCCTTGTTGATCGCCACAATCGTCTTGCTGGTCTGCATGCCGGCCCGATGCTGGATGGCCCCGGAGATACCGGCCGCGATGTAGAGCTGCGGCGAGACGGTCCGGCCGGTCTGGCCGACCTGGTTCTGGTGGGGGTACCAGCCGGCGTCGGTCGCCGCACGCGACGCACCAACGGCCGCGCCGAGGGAGTCGGCGAGCGCCTCGATGATCGAGAAGTTCTCCGGCGAACCCACACCGCGACCGCCCGAGACGACGATGCTGGCCTCACCGAGATCGGGTCGGCCGCCCTTGCTCTCGATGACGCTCTCGATGATCCGGGCAGCCTTGGCCGCGGCGGACACCGCGACAGCGACCTGAATGACCTCAGCAGCGCCCGCTTGCTCGACCGGCGGCGTGCTGTTCGGGCGGATCGTGATAACCGGCGTGCCGACGGTCACCTTCGACCTGACGACGACACCACCGCCGAACACCGACTGGGTCGTGGTGCCGTCGGCGTCGAGGGCAACCGCGTCGGTGAGGATCCCGCTGCCGATCTTGATCGCGACGCGCGCGGCGACCTCTTTGGACTCGGCGGTCGAAGCCACGATGAGCGCCGCCGGCGAGGCCTGGATGACCAGCTGCGCCAAGATCTCGGCCTTGGGAGCCACCAGGTAGCCAGCGATGTCGTCGGACTCGGCGACGTACACCTTGGCCGCGCCATACTGCCCCAACTTCTCGATCGCCACGGCGGACTGGCCGGGGGCGCCGAGGAAAACCGCCGACGGCTCACCGAGGACCCGCGCAGCGGTCAGCAATTCGTAGGTGACCTTCTTCGGGGTGCCGGCGACGTGCTCGACGAGCACAAGTACCTCTGTCATGACTGTCAGCCCTCTCAGACGAACTTCTGCGATGCGAGGAACTCGACGACCTTGGTGCCGCCGTCCCCCTCGTCCTTGACGATCTGGCCGGCCTGCCGGGGCGGCCGGTTGCTGAAATCGCTGACCTGGCTGGTGGCATTGGCCAAGCCCACCTTGTCGGCATCGATCCCCGCATCGGCCAACGCCAGCGTCGTGAGCGGCTTGCTCTTGGCCGCCATGATTCCCTTGAACGACGGGTAGCGCGGCTCGTTGATCTTCTCCACCACACTGATGACAGCGGGGGTGGCCGCCTCGACGACGTCATAACCATTCTCGGTCTGCCGCTCGATTCGGACCGTGCTGCCGTCGGCAGTGACCTTGCGGGCGCCGGAGAGCTGCGGCAGACCGAGCCGCTCCGCGAGCAGCGGGGCCATAATCGCCAGCCGGGCGTCGGTGGACTCTGAGCCGAGCAGCACCAGGTCGTACTCGAGGGTCTCGAGGACCTTGGCGATCGCGTACGACGTCTGGATGGCGCACGAGCCGTGCAGCGCTTCGTCGGACAGATGCACCGCCTTGTCGGCGCCCATCGACAGCGCTTTGCGGATCGTCTCGATCGCCCGGTCGGGACCCATCGTGAGGATGGTGACCTCGCCGCCCTGAGCCTCTTTGATACGCAGAGCCTCCTCGACCGCGTACTCATCGATCTCGTTCATAACGACGTCGACCGAGGCCCGGTCCAGGGTCTTGTCGGTGTCGTTGAGCTTCCGCTCGGCCCAGGTGTC
>JAYUMN010000186.1:0-5123 GCA_043762595.1 Frankiales bacterium | reverse complement strand
GGCTCGGCGGTCGAGCTTGCCTGTGCAGCCCCCAGCCCACCGCGGTTGCGAAGGAGTCCGATGTGTCCTTGACCGTGCCCGATGAGCGGTCCCGCCTCGCGGCGCTGCGCCGTTACGGCATTCTGGACACACCCGCGGAGCAGGCCTTCGACGACCTGGTTGTCGCGGCCGCGTTCATCTGCGGGACGCCGATGGCTTTGGTGTCTTTGGTGGACAGCGAGCGGCAGTGGCATAAAGCGGCGTACGGCGTAGAGACGACGGACCTGCCGCGGCAGCGGTCGTTCTGCTCCCATGCCATCGCCTCACCCGGCCTGTTCGAGGTCGAGGACCTGAGCCGCGACGACCGCTTCGCCGACAACCCGATGGTTGAGGATCCAAGCGGCCCCCGGTTCTATGCTGGCGCCCCGCTGGTCACCAGCGACGGGTTCGGGCTCGGCACCTTGTGCGTGCTGGATGACAAGCCCCGGACGTTGCTCGAACCGCAACGGGCGGGCCTGATGGCGCTGTCCCGCGTCGCCGTTGCCCTACTGGAGGTCCGCCGCCTCACCCGGTCGCTGCTGTCAGTCTCGGACACCCTGGAGCGGCTCGGTTCGCTGTCCTCGGCGACTGACCTGGCGACGGCCACCAGCCAGGTGACGACGTTGGTGGCGGAGATCGTCAGCGGTGACGGGGCGGTGCTGCTGCTGCCAGACCCGAACGACCCTGGCGTTCTGGTTGCGCACGGCGCGACGGCCGGGACCGCTGATGCGGTGGCGCAGATCGGGCAGCTACGGATCGACGTCACCCGGCCGAGTAGCGGCACGGCAGCCGCGGCCCGCCTCGGCGAGCCGGTTTTCGTCGGTGACGTGGAGCGCAGCACCGTGATCGATATCGGACTGGCCCGTCGGTTCGGCGCCCGCAGCGTCCTGTTCCTGCCCCTTTCGGACGGCGCTGGGGTGCTGGTCGCGTGGTGGCGGCATTCGCACGCAGGCCTGGACGAGGCAACCCGTCGGCTGACGGCGCTGCTGGCAGCGCAGGCCGGCCCGAGCCTGCAGCGCCTGCTCGCGCTCCAGCGCCTGCAGGTGGAGGCGGCGACTGATGCGCTCACCGGCCTGCCGAACCGGCGAGCCCTGCGTGCGGCGTTGAGCACCGCACGGCCTGGATGCGCGGTCGTCATCGCCGACCTGGACCACTTCAAGGCTGTCAACGACCAGCTCGGCCATGACGCCGGTGACCAGGTACTGCGGGCGTTCGCCCAGGTGCTGCGGGCGACAACCCGGGCTGCCGACACAGCAGGTCGGTGGGGAGGTGAGGAGTTTGTGCTGGTCATCGACGAGGGAGAGCCCATCGCCGACAAGCTCATCGAGCGGCTTCGGCAGGGGTGGGCTGAGGCGCCCGACCGCGCCGGAGTCACCTTCAGCGCGGGGATTGCCGTCGTCCTTGACGGCGGGGACGGTGCGGAGGCACTGACCCGGGCCGATCAGGCGCTCTACGCCGCCAAAGCAGCCGGTCGCGACACAACCCGGCGGGGCGCCGACCCCACGCATCCCTCCCAACAGGCCTGACAGGTCGCGGCGCAGCACCGCTGGCGCGCGAACCACAAGGTCGAGCGTCGGTGCCGGCGACCCTGGTCACGGGGTGATCGACCATCAAGTGAGTTCTCAGGCAGGTACGGAAGCCCGCTGGATTGAGCGATGACCGGCTCGGTCATGAGCTGGTCGGTGCATGCCAAGGGTCGCCGGGTGGGGCGAGCGCCGCGAGCGGACGGCTGAGTTCCGAGCCGACGTCATCGAGCACCCGGCGAACGCCGCGGCCGCCAGCTAGCCCGCTGGCTGCAGGTGCCGGGCGGGCAGCCACGCCTCAACCATGACCGTCGCCATCCCATCGTCGACGGCGTAGACCACCCGGCCCTGCCAGCCGCCACCGGTGTCGGTGTCTTGCCGCCACTCAGCGAGCAACCCGGCCCATCGACCGGGGCAGTCCGGCAGGCCGGTGACCCAGCAGTGTCGAGTCAGGACCGGCCGTGGCCGGCCCTGCAGGCCGGCCAGGTCGGGGTCAGCGCCGACCTCGGTTGGCGGGCCCATCGCGCCGCGTTCGGCCAGCGTCGGGCCGCGGCGACGGGACATGCCCCCTGCCACTCAGACACCGCCTGCCACCCGCCCAGCATGACACGGAGGGCGAACACATGTTCGAGTCGCTGTCGGGGGCCGGCGCAGGTGATCAGCCGGCTCCTACGTGAGCTGCCGCGTCACCACGGCCTCCCAGAGGTACGTCAACGGCATGTTGCGGGACCGGCCATGCAACGGGCAGACGAGGGGCTTGGGTAGTCCGGTGGCGATAGGGCGCGGGCGGCAAGGTCGTGAGCTGACGGGCGGTGGGCACGGCGTCGCGTTCGTGGGCAGGGAAGGAGTTGTGGGTGTGGTGCGTGACGTGCCGCCTGCCCTGGCCGCG
The DNA here is from genome assembly GCA_043762595.1 of Frankiales bacterium. Lineage (GTDB taxonomy): Bacteria > Actinomycetota > Actinomycetes > Mycobacteriales > SCTD01 > JAYSQK01. The sequence continues at coordinate 2,693 of JAYUMN010000186.1, read as the reverse complement.
GACGGGAGTCCGCTGCCGACCGTCCCACAGCCGATGCACTGGGATGACAAACCGGTGCATCTCGGGGCAGGAGGCTGCGTCGCGCGCGCGGATATCGAGGCTTCGCGGCGCCGCCAGGATCGGATCCCAGGTGCCATCTTTGCTGAACCGGTGTGGCGCCCCGTCCGGCACGATCGGAAACGCTCCGGCAAGGTCCGCCACGGACAGCCCGTCCTGAACCGGAACACGATGCTCTCGGATCTTTGGCCGTAGCGGCCCCTGGCCTTGGGCGTTGTGCCGACCGGCGGGACGCCACACCCTCGACGTCGCTGTGCTTGACCCCTGTCGGACAAAAGCTCGGGTGGGCAACACGGCAATCAGGACCCGATCGTGACCTGTCCCGGGGCATCGGCCCACCGGTCGGGGGTATCTCTCTGCCCAGCCAACTCGGCTGCCGCCCTGACCTGGGGCCTTCACGTCTGGAGCGTCCGTGCGCCGTACCGCCGTCTTCCCCGTTGTGCTCGCGAGCTTCCTGCTGATCACCGGCTGCGGGGCAAAAAAGACCGCCAGCACCTCCGCCCCCGCCGGCAACGCACCGGCCGCGGCCACCCCGGCCGCCCCAGCCGCGGGCGCGGCAGCGCCTGTCGACGCCTCCGGATGCCCAACCTCGAACACCACCACGCTGGCTAAGACCAAGTTCGTGGTGCACGCCGGTGAGGCGTTCGGCACCTTCCACCGCTACATCTACGGTCCGTTCCGTAACGGCAGCTTCACCAAAGCCGGCGCCGGCAAGGTCCCGCTCTACATCAAGGCCGGGACGGCAGCGCTGTTCGACAAGCGGCAGGTCCGGCTGATGATCGTCGATGTCAAGGCCAACCCCACGCTGTGCAAACTCATCGCCCAGCCGCTGTCGGACCTCAGTGACAAGCTCACCGCGATCGGCACCAAGATCCGCACAGGGGACACCACCGGTATCGCTGACGCCAACACCGCGATCACCGCCGTCGAAGCCAAAAGCAAAGCAGCCGGAACCGCGATCCAGGAGAACACCAACGCGACGGTCAGCTAATAACCCGGGGCGGCCAGGCGGGCGCGGGGGCCCGTCGCCGTAGCCAGAGCCCAGGACGCCGCCCAGAACTAGGCCGACGACGACTGTCGGCTGCTGATTTGGACAGTGGGCGGCTAGCTCGCCTGAGTGCCAGTTGCCGGCTGCCCGGTGACCGTCCTTGCCTGGAGTTGCTCCTCTGCCAGTGGTGCCCCTCGCCGCCTTCGTCGTCGTTGCACTGCTTGTCCTCAACTGAGCCGTTGTCGGCGGGGTCGGAGTCGAAGACCAGCTCGGCGGTGACTGTTGCGGGGTCGCGCCGGCTGTCCCGACGGTCATGATCTCATCGAAGAGGTCCGTCGCGTCCTCGAGCACGCTGCGGCCCGCCGCCCGACCGGGGGACTGGCTGGCCCAAATCCCGAGCTGTCCCTCCACGGCCCAGTACGCGTGCACGGCATCGTCACACGCGCCTTGAGCTCATTGCGACGCGAACTGCCCCAGCCCCCACAGCCGCCGTCGGCGTCGTGACGAAAGGAAATCGGTGTCGATCCACAGAGGCCGCCACGACAAGGCGGGCCCGGTGCAGCCGGTGGTCGCCTACGCTGTTCACACGTCCTACGTGGCCGGCGTGTTGTCCTAGGGGGCGGAGCCGGTTGGGCGCACCGCCGATGCGGACACCGACAGAACGGAGCGCTGGTCTGATGTCGTTGACCAGCGTCCGGTTGCTCGGGCTGCTCATCGGGTTGTGCATTGTGTTGCTGATCATCGTTGTGCTGGCCCGTCGGGTGTCGCCACGCCACTCGGTCCCAACGCGGGTCATCGCGTCGGTGACGCTGCTGGTGCTCGGTACGGCGGCTGCCGGTGCTGGCGTGAATCGGCATTTCGGGCTGTACCGCGGCTGGGCTGACCTGTTCGGGGTGCACAGCAAGTACCTGGTCGACGTCGCCTCAGTGCCGGCGCTCACCCGGGCGCTCGCGCCACTACTTCCGGCCGCGCCGCACCCGACACACGGCACGTTGCTGCAACTGCGGCTCCCCGGTCCGATTTCGGGAGTCGCCGCCCGCAACGCGCTGATCTATCTGCCGCCGCAGTACCGCGACCCGACGTACCGTCAGCGACGATTCCCGGTGGTGGAAGCGTTTCAGGGCAGCCCCGGTCGGCCCAGTGATTGGATCCTTGGTCTGCGCGCCGATGCCGAACTTGACCGTGGCATCGCCGGTGGCCTGGTAGCGCCAACGATCATGGTCTTCCCCGACACCAACGGCGGGCTGGCCCGGTCGCTGGAATGCACCAACACCGCCGACGGGATCGCGGACGAGACGTTCCTGACCCAGGATGTGCGGAGCTGGGTCACCACCCACCTCCGGACTCAGCCGGGACGCTGGGTGGCTGCTGGGTACTCCACCGGTGGGTACTGTGCGCTCGACCTGGCATTTCGACACCCGGACTTGTTCAGCCGCAGCATCAGCCTGGGTGGCTACGCACACGCGCTGAATGACGGCTTTGCCCGCGGCCTGTGGCGCTCACCCGCGGACCGGCTCGCCCACAGCCCTGACTGGTGGATCAACCACCACGCCCCCGCACCAGTGGATGTGTATCTGCTCGCCGGCACCCGAGACCAAGGCGCCGTCCACGACACCCTCACCTTCTGGCGCCAACTCGACAGCAGCCG
>JAYUMN010000185.1:0-5432 GCA_043762595.1 Frankiales bacterium | reverse complement strand
CAGCAGGTGGTGGCCCTGGACGATCTGTCGACGGGCACCGCCGACCGGGTGCGGGGCGCCGAGCTGGTCGAGGGCAGCGTCCGTGATCGTGGCTTGCTCCGGCGGGTCCTGCGCGAGCACGAGGTCACCGGGGTCGTGCACATCGCGGCCAAGAAGCAGGTCGGGGAGTCCGTCGCCGACCCGCTGAAGTACTACCGGGAGAACGTCGAGGGCCTGATCGCGCTGGTCGAGTCGTGCCAGGCCAAGGGCATCGACCGTTTCGTGTTCTCCTCGAGCGCCGCGACCTACGGCCTGCCCGACGTCGAGCTCGTCGACGAGGACACCCCTGGCGCTCCCATCAGCCCGTACGGCGAGAGCAAGCTGGTCGGCGAGTGGCTGCTGCGCGACTGCGCCGCTGCCTACGGCATGCGGGTGATGGCGTTGCGTTACTTCAACGTGGCCGGGGCGGCAACAGCAGAACTCGGCGACCCGGGGGTGTTCAACCTCATCCCGTTGGTCTTCCAGGCGCTCCAGGACGGCCGGCGGCCACGTGTGAACGGAGCGGACTACCCCACCCCGGACGGCACCTGCGTGCGGGACTACGTCCACGTCACCGACATCGCCGCCGCCCACCTCGAGGCCGCGCGGGCCCTCGGCGGCGGCGCGCCCGGCGCGACCTACAACATCGGGCGCGGTGTGGGCAGCAGCGTGCTGGAGGTCCTCGACGTCATCGGCTCGGTGACCGGCCGCGACATCACCCACGAGGTTGGACCACGACGGACCGGTGACCCGGCGCGGGTGGTGGCAGCCGTCGACCGGATCCGCGACGGGCTCGGCTTTCAGGCGCAGCACGATCTGGTGTCGATGGTCGAGAGCGCCTGGGCCGGCTGGCAACTGCAGCACTAGCAGCTGCGAGCCGGGTCAGGCGTTGGGGCGCTTGCCGTGGTTCGCGCTGTTCTTCTTGCGTCCGCGCCGCTTGCGGCCCCGCTTCGCCATGATGGTTCCTCCCTGGAGACGTCGACAACCAGCGTGCCACACGCCCGGCCGGGGGCCCATGCCGACGAAGACCAGCTGACCAAGGCCGGCTGCGACGAGCACGTCACCGGGGCTCACCACCTGCGGCCGGAGGGGGAGCGGCACCGCGATGACGTCACCGCCGGCCGGTAGCCGGGTCCGCCCGTCGGCCAGCTCGTGCCGCGGGTCACGGCCGCTCGCGATGTCCTGCGTCGACACCCCGGCCCGCAGCGCCGCCACCCGCGACACCGGCATCGCGCCGTTCAGGCCGACAACGACGGCGTTGCTGAGCAGCCCGAGCGCGACCAGGCCGGTCCCGCGGATTCCGCGGTTGCGGGTCAGGAACATCCCCGCCAACAGCACCGAGACCGCCAATCCCACCGGGTACGCCGTACCGCCCAGCACCGCGCCGACCAGCTGCGTCCCGAACGCCGCCACCACCAGGCGGCTGCCCCGCAGCGGCAGCCGGCTCAGCCGGTCCAGCCGGCCACCAGCGGCCCAGCCGAGACCGAGCGCGGCCAACAGGACGTAGAGGACGAGCAGCACCGAGCTAGTGTCGCGGCCCGTTGGTGCAGACGGGATTGGGGCCGACGTGAGCGATCTTGCCGTAAGCCGGGACGGGGCTGTCCTGCGACTACGAATCGACCGGGAAGCCAAGCGAAACGCTCTCAGCGGCGAGGTGTTAGGAGGGATCCTGACGGCGCTGACCGGTGTCTTGGACGCCCGCGTCGTGGTGCTCACCAGCGCCGGCGCGAAGGTGTTCTGCGCGGGAGTGGACCTGCTGCAGATGGCCCCGGACGCAACCGGTCTGGAGGTGCACGAGGGGCGTGGGCTGTTGCGCGAGGTCGTGCTGGCGATGCGCGCCTGCCCGGTGCCGGTCGTCGCCGGTGTGCAGGGGCTCTGCCTCGCCGGCGGAGTGGGCCTGATCCTCGGCTGCGACCTGGTGGTGGCCGCTGACACCGCGGCCTTCGGGTTGCCGGAGGTCGACCTCGGCCTGTGGCCATTCATGGTCAGCGCCCTGCTCTGCCGGCACGTCAGCCCCAAGCGGGCGATGGAGATGATGCTCAGCGGCCGCCGCGTCCCGGCCGCGGAGGCGCTCGAGATGGGCCTACTGTCGCGGGTCGTCCCGACCGCCTCGCTCGACGAGGAGCTGGCGACGCTGGTCAGCGCTCTGGCCGCTAAGCCGCCGGTGGCGGTACGGCTCGGCAAGGCGGCCTTCACCACGGCACTGGAGTCCTCGCTGCCGGCCGGGCTCGCAGCCATGCAGGCCCAGCTGTCGCTGCTCAACACGACCGAGGACGCCGCCGAGGGGGTCAGCGCCTTCCTGCACAAGCGCCCGCCCGAGTGGACCGGTCGCTGAGTCCACGGACCGTCGTACGCTCGGACGCATGACCGACGAGAACACGCCCGGGACCGCCAGCCACGACCCGGAGCGGCCCGCCGCGCTGCTCGAGTTGATGTCTACCGGCTGGGCCGAGCGGGTCGAGGTGCTGCCGGCCGCTGATGCCGGCTCGACCTACCGGGCGGCCCGTCGGCAGGCGCTCGCGGCGCGGTTCCCGGGGGAGTGGCTGGTGTTGCCGACCGGCAACTACAAGGTGCGAGCCAACGACACGGAGTACCGCTTCCGGCCGTCGACCGAGTTCGTCCACCTCACCGGCTCCCATCAGCCTGACGCGGTGCTCGTCATCGACCCGCAGGGCGAGGCAATTCTCTACCAGGCGCCGTCGATGGACCGGTCCACGCCGGCGTTCTTCACCGACCGGACCTACGGCGAGCTGTGGGTCGGCCCGCGCCCGACGTTGGCGGCCACGAGTGCCCGGTTGGGCCTTTCGGCGCGGCCGCTCGAGGAGCTCGACAAGCTGGCCGGTACCGCCGCGCGGGTCGTCCGCGGGCACGACGTCCGGGTCGAGGGGTTGTTCCACACGAGCGATGAGGGCGACGACGGGCTCGTGACCTTCCTGGCCGAGCTGCGGCTCGTCAAGGACGCCCACGAGGTCGTGCAACTCAAGGACGCCGTCGAGGCGACCGTCCGCGGGTTCGAGGACGTCGTACGCGCGCTGCCGCAGGCCAGGGACACGAGCGAACGCTGGGCCGAGGGCGTCTTCGGGCTACGGGCTCGGGTCGAGGGCAACGACGTCGGCTACGGCAGCATCTGCGCTGCCGGCGCGCATGCCTGCACGCTGCACTGGACCGACAACGACGGCGCGGTCCGCGACGGCGAGCTGCTGCTGCTCGACATGGGCGTGGAGAACCGTGAGCTCTACACAGCAGACGTCACCCGCACCTTGCCGGTCAACGGCACCTTCACCCCCCGTCAGCGCGAGGTGTACCAGCTCGTGTACGACGCACAGGAGGCAGCCTTCGCGGTCTGCCGGCCCGGCGCGGACTTTCTCGACCCGCATCGGGCGGCCATGCGGGTGATCGCCTTCGGCCTGCAGCGGATGGGGATCCTGGCCGACGCCGAGGCAGCGCTCGCCGAGGACGACCGGCGCTACGCCAGGTGGACCCTGCACGGCGTCAGTCACATGCTCGGCCTGGACGTGCACGACTGCGCGCGGGCCCGCGAGGAGGTCTATCGCAAGGGGCCGCTGCTGCCGGGGCACGTGCTGACGCTCGAACCGGGGGTGTACTTCCAGCCCGACGACCTGCTCGTGCCGGCCGATCTGCGCGGGATCGGCGTACGGATCGAGGATGATGTGCTCGTCACCGAGGACGGTTGCATCAACCTGTCGGCCGCCTTGCCCAGGGATCCGGACGCGGTGGAGGCCTGGATGGCCGCGCTGCGGTAAAGACGGGAGTGCGACGCGCCGAAGCAGACGGCGTGACGAACTCGATCGAGCCGTTCCTGCGAGCACTTGTGGAGTGCGGGGGATCCGACCTGCACTGCAAGGTCGGCTCGCCGCCGCGGGTTCGCATCGACGGTCGGCTGCGTAAGCTGCAGACTCGCGACCTGACCGCCACCGACACCGAGGCGATGGTCCTCGAGGTCCTGCGTGAAGATCTCGTCGAGGAGTTTCACCGCAGTAACGAAGCCGACTTCGCCTACTCCTTGGCCGGTGTCGGGCGGTTCCGGGTGAACGCGTTCCGGTCGCGTGGTTCGGCCGGGCTCGTGTTCCGTCGGGTCAGCGTCGGCGCTATCCCGTTGACCGAGCTGGGCCTGCCGCCGGTGTTGGCGTCGCTCGCGATGGAACCGCGCGGCCTCGTGCTGGTCACCGGCCCAACCGGGTCGGGCAAGACGACGACGCTCGCGGGGATGATCGACCACATCAACGCCAGCAAGGAGGTGCATGTCGTCACGATCGAAGATCCGATCGAGGTGCTGCACTTCGACAAGCTGGCAATGATCAACCAGCGTGAGGTCAGAGTCGACACCGAGGACTTCGTCACCGCCATGCGGGCCGCCATGAGGCAGGACCCTGACGTGATCCTGATCGGTGAGATGCGCGACCACGAGACCGTCAAGGCCGCGCTCGCCGCCGCCGAGACCGGCCACTTCGTCATGTCCACCCTGCACACGACCGACGCGGCCGAGACCATCAACCGGATCATCGACTTCTTCCCGCCGCACGAGCAGAAGCAGATCCGCCTCGCGCTCGCCGGGTCGCTGCGCGGCATCATCTGCCAGCGCCTGGTGCCCCGCGCCGACGGCGAGGGACGGTGTGTGGTGATGGAGATCGCCGTCAACACCGGCCGGATCGCGGAGGCGATCGCGGATCCCGACAAGACCTCCACGTTGCCGCAGCTCATCGCCGACGGCGCCTACTACGGCATGCAGAGCTTCGACCAGCATCTCGTGAGCTTCATCCGCGACGGGGTCATTGGTCTCGAGGAGGCGATGGCGGCCTCGTCCTCGCCGCACGACCTCACCGTGGAGCTTCGCCGCCTCGGTCTGGTGGCCTGACCCGTACCTGCGCACCGCGGGACCCGGTAATCCAGGAAGCCGCTGAGCCGGTACCTCGCTCAGCCGGACACCGTGCTGAGCCGGCAATCCGCAACCTGCTGCCAGACCAGCTCCGGCAGCGCCTGGGTGGCCCAGTGGGTGCTTTCTTGTGGGGGCGGGGTCGTCTGGGTGGTCCAGCAGCCGGTCCGGCTTCGGTCAGCGGGTTGTTGGTGAGGGCGTCGAGCCAGCCGGCTGTGGTGAGGATCCGGTCGCCGTTACCGCGCCGCCAGCGTTGTTGGTCGTGGAGCTGGAGCTGGAGCTGGAGCTGGAGCTGGAGCTGGAGCTGGTGGTGGTGGTGGTGGTGGTGGTGGGTGTGGCAGGGCGGCATGGGGTTGGCGAGGTTGGTTGGTTCGCTGTTGGCCCGGTGGAAGCCCATGGTGGGTTTGGTGTCGCGCTGGTCGGTGGTGGCGGCTGGTGACGACGCATTGCTGGTCGCTGGCGATCAGCGCCCGCCATTGGGTGTTGCTGACGGTTGTGGTCAGCCGGCTCAGTTCGAGCC
>JAYUMN010000184.1:0-15677 GCA_043762595.1 Frankiales bacterium | reverse complement strand
CACCAGCGACTCGAGCGCGGACGCCGGTACGGTGGCGCCCTGCAGCTGTTCGATCGCCCGCAGCAGCCCGTCGGCGCCCCGGCCGGCCGAGCCCCCGAGGCCCTGCCACTGCGGCAGGAATCGGGCGAGCGCCTCGGGGGGGACGGGCTCGACCTCCTTGCGCAGCTTGGCGAGTGACCGGCGGCGCAGTGAGCGAAGTACCTCGGCGTCGCACCACTCAAGGCCCGAGCCCCCAGGGCGGAACTCACCGTGTACGACGCGGCCGGAGGCACTGAGCCGGGCCAGTGCTGCATCGACGACCGCCACCCCGAGGCCGAACCGCTGGGCGACCTGCAGGGGGTGGAAGGGCCCGTGCGTGCGGGCGAATCGCGACACCAGGTCACCCAGCGGGTCGCGGACGGGTTCGAGGAACGTCTCGGGCACACCGACCGGCAGGGCGGTGCCGAGTGCGTCCTGCAGCCGGCCGGCGTCCTCGATCGCCGCCCACCGCTGTTCCCCGGCGATCCGCACCCGGATCGCCCGGCGGGCGTCTTCCAGCTCGGCCAGCCAGGCGGCGGTCGCGCCGCGGGCGAGCGCCTCGGCGGTGGTGAGGTCGCCGAGCCGCCGGAGCAGGTCGGCGGTGCCTTCCAGGTCGGTGGCCCGACGCTGATCGGTCAGCAGCTGCGCTTCCGCCTCGATCTCGGCGAGGGCATCGCCGTCGATCAGCTCGCGCAACTCAGCTTGGCCGAGCAGCTCCGCCAGCAGGGCCGAGTCGAGCGAGAGGGCCTGTGCCCGCCGCTCGGCCAGCGGCGCATCACCTTCGTACATGAAGGCGCCGATGTAGCCGAACAGCAGCGACCTGGCGAACGGCGACGGCTGGCTGGTTTCGACCTCGACGAGGCGCACCCGGCGGGCCTGGACATCCTGCATCAGGCCCACCAGCCCCGGTACGTCGAAGACGTCCTGCAGCACCTCCCGCATCGTCTCGAGCACGATCGGAAAGGTGCCGTACTGCGCGGCGACCGACAGCAGCTGCGCGGCCCGCTGCCGCTGCTGCCACAGCGGGGTACGCCGGGTCGGGTTGCGGCGCGGCAGCAGCAGGGCGCGCGACGCACACTCGCGGAAACGACTGGCGAACAGCGCTGACCCGCCGACCTCGGCCTGGACAGCGGGTTCGACGTCCTCGGGCTCGAAGACCGCGATCGCGCCGTCTGGGGCCTGCTCGGTCTCGGGCAGCCGCAGCACGATGCCGTCGTCGGCGTGCATGGACTGCACGTCTACGCCGTAGGTCTCGCGCAGCCGCGCGGTCAGCGCGAGCGCCCACGGCTCGTTGACCTGCGCGCCGAAGGGTGAGTGGATCGCGAGCCGCCAGTCGCCGAGCTCGTCGCGGAATCGTTCAACCAGGATGGTGCGGTCGTCCGGCAGGACGCCGGTGGCCTCGCGCTGCTCGGCCAGGTATGCCAGCAGGTTCTGCGAGGCGCAGGCGTCGAGGCCGGCGATCCGTAGCCGCTCCTGCTGACCCGCGTCGTCGAGGGCCGACAGCTCCCGCAGGAAGGCGCCCAGGGCCCGGCCGAGCTCGATCGGGCGGCCAGGTGCATCGCCCTTCCAGTAGGGCATCCGGCCCGGCTGCCCGGGCGCCGGAGTGACGAGCACCTGGTCGTGGCTGATGTCCTCGATCCGCCAGGCCGACGAGCCGAGCAGGAAGATGTCACCGACTCGCGACTCGTAGACCATTTCCTCGTCGAGCTCGCCGACCCGGCTCTTGCGCTCGCCGACGAGGAAGACGCCGAACATGCCGCGGTCGGGGATTGTGCCGCCGCTGGTGACCGCAAGCCGTTGCGCGCCGGGCCGTCCGGTGAGCACGCCCGTCACCCGATCCCAGGTGATCCGCGGCCGCAGCTCGGCGAAGTCATCGCTCGGATAGCGACCGGACAGCATGTCCAGGGTCGCCTCCAGGGCGCTCTGCGGGAGCGAGGAGAACGGCGCGGCGCGGCGTACGACGGCGGCGAGATCCTCGACGTCCCAGGGCTCCAGGGCGCACATGGCGACGATCTGCTGGGCCAGCACATCGAGTGGGTTGCGGGGATAGGTCGTCGACTCGATGCCGGCGCCGCCGGGTTGGACCATCCGCTCGGCGACGACGGCGCACTGCACCAGGTCGCCGCGGTACTTCGGCAGGATGACGCCCCGGCTCACCGCCCCGACTTGGTGGCCGGCCCGGCCTACCCGCTGCAGGCCGCTCGCGACCGACGGCGGTGACTCGACCTGGATGACGAGATCGACGGCTCCCATGTCGATCCCAAGCTCGAGTGAGCTGGTTGCGACCACCGCCGGCAACCGCCCGGCCTTGAGCGCCTCCTCGATCTCGGATCGTTGCTCGCGCGACACCGAGCCGTGGTGGGCCCGGGCGATCTGGACCGAGCCGGCGGCGTCGGCGGGCCGGCCGTTGCCCCAGGGAGTAGCGCCGGTGCCCTGACCGGACGCGGCGATCAGCTGCGCCGGGAAGTGCTTGACCCCGGCCGAGCCGTCGGGACGCGAGAGGTCCGGCGGCTCGGGCTCGGGGAAGCTGCGTTCGGTCGCGATCTCGTTGAGTCGGCTGGTCAGCCGCTCGGCAAGGCGCCGGGAGTTGCAGAACACGATGGTCGAGCGGTGGCTTTCGATGAGGTCGACGATGCGCTCCTCGACGGCCGGCCAGATCGACGCCCGGGGCTCGGCGCCGGCCGCGGAGCCGCCGCGGACTGGGCCGGTCGACTCGCCGAGCAACGACATGTCCTCGACCGGCACGACGACCTCGAGCTCGATGGTCTTGGCGCTGCGGGGGTGCACGACGGTGACCTCGCGCTGGCCACCGAGAAAGCGCGCGACCTCTTCGATCGGGCGGACCGTGGCCGACAGCCCGATCCGCTGGGCGGGCTTGTCCAGCAGGACATCCAGCCGCTCGAGGCTGAGCGCAAGGTGCGCCCCGCGTTTGCTGCCGGAGACGGCGTGCACCTCGTCGACGATGACCGTGTCGACGCCGAGCAGCGACTCCCGGGCGGCGCTGGTCAGCACCAGGAACAGCGATTCCGGAGTGGTGATGAAGATATCCGGCGGCGTCTTGTTGAACGCCCGCCGCTCATCGGCCGGCGTGTCGCCGGACCGGGTCCCGACCCGGATGTCCGGCACCGGCAGCCCGAGGCGCTGGGCGGCCTGCCGGATGCCGGTCAGCGGCGCCCGCAGGTTGCGCTCCACGTCGACCGCGAGGGCCTTGAGCGGGCTGACGTAGAGCACCCGGCAGCGCCGGCGGGGCTCCTCCGGGACCGGCGTGGTCGCCAGCCGGTCGAGTGACCACAGAAAGGCCGACAGGGTCTTGCCCGAACCGGTCGGTGCCACGACGAGGGTGTCGACGCCGCTGCTGATTGCCGACCAGGCGCCCTGCTGGGCGGCTGTCGGCGCTGCGAACGCCCCGGTGAACCATGCCCGGGTGGCTGGGGAGAACCGCTCGAGCGCCGTCATGGAACCATCCTGGCTGGTGCGCCCGACGGCCGCGCGCCCGACGCACCGGCCCTCTGGTGGAGGCGGCAGGATGGGCGGATGAGCTATCCCCGGCACTGGGAGGCCGACGCCGTGCTGGCCGACGGCGGGACGGTGCACCTGCGGCCGATCACGCCGGACGACGCCGACCGGCTCCGTGCCTTTCACTCGCGGCTGTCGCCGGACACCGTGTACATGCGTTTCTTCTCGATGGTGCGCACCCTGTCGGCCCGCGAGGTCGAGCGCTTCACCAACGTCGACCACGACGAGCGGGTGGCCGTCGTCGCCCTGTTGCGCGACGAGATCGTGGGGGTGGTGCGCTGCGACAAGCTCCCCGGCACGACCGACGCCGAGGTCGCGGTCGTCGTCGAGGATGCCCACCAGGGACGCGGTCTGGGCTCGCTGCTGCTCGAGCACCTCGAGTCGGCCGCGCGGGAGCGGCATGTCGACCGGTTCGTCGCCAACGTCCTGCCGAGCAACCGCCGGATGATCGAGGTCTTCAAGAGCGCTGGCTTCGAGATCGAACGGCACATGTCTGACGGCTATGTCGAACTGGTCTTCCCGATCGAGCAGACCCCAGCCTCCCGGGAGGTGGTGCGGGCGCGCGAACACCGGGCCGAGGCGCGCAGCGTCGAGCGACTGCTCTCGCCGAAGACCGTCGCAGTCGTCGGCGCGAGCCGGCAGCCGGGCTCGGCCGGGCACGAGGTCTTTCGGTCGCTGCTGGAGCACGGTTTCCAAGGGCCGGTCTATCCGGTCAACCCGCAGGCGGCACACGTTGCGAGTGTCCGGGCCTACGCCGATGTCCGCGATGTGCCAGACGATGTCGACCTGGCGGTCATCGCGGTGCCGGCGGCGCAGGTCGCCGGCGTCGTGGCCGCCTGCGCCGAGAAGCGGGTGCGCGGGCTGCTGATCGTGTCCGGCGGGTTCGCCGACGCAGGCGAGGTGGGCCAGGCCCGGCTGGCCGAGGTGGTGCGGCTCGCCCGCGACGGCGGCATGCGGCTGATCGGGCCGAATGCCATGGGTGTGCTCAACACCGATCCCGCGGTGCGCCTGCATGCAGCCTTCGCGGTCGGCGCGGCGCTGGCCGGCCGGGTGGGGGTCTTCAGCCAGTCGGGGGCGCTCGCCGGGACGGTGCTGGCCGAGGCCGACCGCCGGTCGCTGGGGCTGTCCACGTTCGTCTCGATCGGCGACCGGGCCGACGTCTCCGGCAACGACCTGATGCAGTACTGGCAGCAGGACGCGCGCACCGACGTGGTGCTGCTGCACCTGCAGGGGTTCGGCAACCCGCGCAAGTTCGCCCGGATCGCACGGGTGCTCGGTCGCAGCAAGCCGGTCGTCGCCCTCAAGAGCGGCCGGGGTGCCGGTGACGCCGCGGTCGACGCGCTGTTCGCCGGCGCCGGTGTCGTGCGGGTCGACACCCTTGCGCAGCTGTTCGAGGTTGCGCAGCTGCTGGTCCTGCAGCCGCTGCCGGCCGGCCGTCGGGTCGGCATCGTCGGGATGTCCTCCGCGCTTGCGTCGCTGGCCGCCGACAGTTGCCGGGCAGCCGGGTTGACGGTGCCGCCGCTGCCGGACAGCGTCCAAGCCGAGCTGCGCGAGCTCGCCGGCACGACCGAGACGGCAAATCCGGTCGACCTCGGGCCGCTGGCGCGCCCGGAGCATTTTCGGACCGCACTCGAGCTCGTCGCCGCCTCGGGTTCGGTTGACGCCGTGCTCGCGCTCGTCACACCGCACATCGCCGAGGCTGCCCTCGCCGCCGCCCTGCTCGAGGCCGGCAACACGACCGAGTTGCCGGTGCTGGCCTCGTTCCTGGGCCACGACGGGGTGCCGCCGGGCCTGCGCGTCCAGGCCCCCGGCGCCGCGCCCGGCCCCGGGTCGGTGCCGTCCTTCGCCTCACCGGAGTCCGCCGCCCTTGCGCTCGCCCGAGCCGCGGCGTACGCCACCTGGCGGGCTCGGCCGCAAGGTCATGTGCCTGTCCTGCAGGGTATCTCGCGTGAACGCGCCGGTGACGTCGTCGCCGCGTACGAACGCGACGGGCAGTGGCTCCCGCCGCAGGCGGCAGCCGGGCTGCTCGCGGCCTTCGGGCTGAGCGCGTGGCCGACGGTCCGTGCCGCCGGTCTGGACGAGGCTGTCGACGCCGCCCACGTCCTGGGTTGGCCGGTTGCCCTGAAGAGCCCGGATGCCAGATGGCGTCACCGGGTCGACGTCGGCGCCGTTCGGCTGTCCATCGACAGCGAGGCCGAGCTGACCGAGGCCTGGACGTCGGTGCAGGCCCTGATCGGCCCGAGTCAACTGCTGGTCCAGCCGATGGCGCCGCCCGGCGTGTCGACGGTCGTGCGCATGGTCCAGGACGTCGCCGTCGGGCCGCTGCTGTCCCTGCGGTTGGGTGGCGTCGCAGCCGATCTGCTCGTCGACCCGGTCACGGTGACGCTGCCGCTGACCGACCGGGATGCCACCGAGCTCGTCGCAGCCATCCGTGGGACCTCGCTGCTGGACGGCGCCGACCGGGAGGCGCTCGAGGATGTGCTGCACCGGGTCGCGCGACTCGGCGAGGAACTGCCCGAGGTCGCCGAGGTGCTGCTCGACCCGGTGCTCGTCGGGCGGGCCGGTGTGACCTTGCTGCACGCGGGCGTGCGGTTGCTCCCGCCCGGCCTCGACCTGGAGCAGGGACCTCGCCGGATGCTCGGTGAGGGCGCCGCACTTCTGCGGTGACGGCGCTGCCAGGATGGCCGGCGTGAGCAGGGGGCGCCGCGACGTACTGGTCGCCCTCGCCTGCGCGCTGGCCGCCGTCGCGACGTCGCTGCTGGCCTGCTTCGCCTCGCAGGACGGCAGGTTCTCGCCGAGCGCGCTGGTGAAGCTCTCACGGGAGGAGCCGATGGCGGCGGTAGCCCGGGCGAGCGACCCGACATTTGCCCTCGTCAACCCGGTCGAGCACTACGACGGCGTCTACTACTACGTGATGGCTCGAGACCCGCTGCTGCACGGCCGCGAGCACCTGCTCATCGACCAGGCGCCCTACCGCTACGGCCATCCGATGTTCGGCTGGCTGGCCCGGGTCGTCGCCCTCGGCCGGCCGGGATCGGTCCCGTCGGCGCTGCTCACCATGACTGTCCTGGGGGCTGCCGTCGCGGCGTACACGGTGAGTCGATTGTCGGTGCAGTTCGGCCGCACCCCCTGGGGCGGACTCCTCGTCGCGATGAGTCCAGGGCTGCTGTACGCCGTGACCGTCAGCACCACCGAGACCGTCGGCACCGCGCTGGCGGCCCTCGTCCTGTTGGCCTGGTCGCGCCACCACATCACCGGTGCCGCCGGGCTTCTGGTGCTGCTGTGTCTGACCAAAGAGGCCTATGTCACGGTGCCGGCAGGACTGGCCCTGTGGGAGGCGGTCGAGTGGGTGCGCCGCCGGACGCAGCCGCCGAAACTCGGTCGGAGGATCGTCGCGCTGGCGGCAGGGCCGCTGGCGCTGGCCGTCTGGCAGGTCTACGTCCACCTGCAGCTCGAGGTGTGGCCGGACATGGAACGACCAGGCAACGTGGCGATCCCGGTGCAGGGCTGGCTCGACACGTTCGCCTTCGCCCACGCGTTCTCGGGAGGCAGCGCCGACCAGTCGCAGATCGGCGCGATCGTCGCCCCGGTCCTGATCGCGGTCGCCGCGGTGGTGCTCGCCGCGTCGGTGACGGCGCTGCGGATGCGCACCCTGCTCGACGGGGTCCTGCTGGGGATGGTGATGGTGCTGGCATCGCTGAGTTACCTCACGCTGGGCTATCCGCACGAATTGGTGCGGAACCCTTCGGTCGTATTGCTGTTGGCGATCGCGGTGCTGCTCAGCCGGCCGGCTGCAGGTCGAACACCACCGAGCCGCGCTCCTGCCGCCGCACCAGCGGCAGCCCTGCCACCCCCTTGATGGCGGCGCCCTGCCATGGCGAATGCTCGGCGTACGCCTGGACGAGCACGACGCGCCGGATCCCGCGGCGGCGCAGCAGCTCGACCGACCCGGCGTCCGGGAAACCCGCCACGTCACGGCGCAGCGCCGCGAGGCCGACGGGGACGAACCCGCTCGCCCCGTTGACCAGCGGGCCGAAGCCGTCGGTGGAGAACCACATCGCCCACGAATCGTGGAACGCATCG
This sequence comes from Frankiales bacterium, assembly GCA_043762595.1. Taxonomy (GTDB): domain Bacteria; phylum Actinomycetota; class Actinomycetes; order Mycobacteriales; family SCTD01; genus JAYSQK01. The sequence goes on along the minus strand of JAYUMN010000184.1, from coordinate 8,060 downwards.
CTCGGCAGGACGAGCACCGGGCCGGGCGCGGTCGCGACGCCGGCCGGGACCTGCGGTGCGGTCGGGGTGGCGGTCGAGCCGAGACCCTCCAGCAGCACCGCCGCCAGCAGCAGGACGGGCACCATCCGGCGCAGGAACCTGGGCGCCCGGGTCAGCGCACCGTCGATGCCGGTGGCGGCCAGGAGGGCCAGCGCGAGGGTCACCAGGACGACCAGCCGACCGGGGGTTCGCACCCCCTGCCAGCCGGGCGCGTGGTGGTAGAGCAGCAGGTAGGTGAAGCGCCCGCCGGCGAGCTTGGTGCCCATGGCGAAGGCTGCGACGGACACGCCGGCGCCGGCGAGTGACCACCTGGCCGCCCTGGACCAGCTGCCCCGGACGAGGCCCAGGACCGCCAGCAGGAGCAACATCCCGCCGACCGCCAGATCGCCCTCGGACTGCGAGGCCAGCGACGAGCGCAACCCCGCCTGGGCGTCGCCCCACAACCAGTTGTTCGCGGCCGTCGTGAAAAATGCGTGCGCCGGCGGAGAGTAGAGCGACACCTCGGCCAGCCGCCGGCGGGCCTCCGGGTGCGCGGCGACCACCTGGAGATAAGGTCGCCCGAAGGCCGCCGCGGTCGCCAGGAAGCCGACCAGTCCGAGGATCTCGGCCCCTAACAGGGCCCGCGGGGCCGGCCCGGTCCGACCCCGGCGACGGCGTACAACGTGCCGGGCCGCGACCAACACGGTGAGCGCGCCGAGGGCGTAGGTCAGTTGTAGCCCGAGACCGAAACCGAGGCTGACCTGCCACGCGGCGACGGCCCATCCGGCCACGACGAGCCGTGGTCGGACCAGGCCACCGAACCCATGACCGCGGGCGAGGAGGGCGAGTGAGGCCGGCAGGCCCGCGGTCAACAGGATCTGCAGGTGTCCCTCCTGGGCGAGATGCCATGGTGCGTAGGCGAAGGCGACGCCAGCGACCGCAGCCGCGCCACGGCTCGCACCGAGCTGACGGGCCAGACAGTAGGCCGCGGTCGTCGCGGCCGCGTAGCTCAACAGGTAGACGACGTCGTAGCGCGTGACAGCGGCTGCTGGTCCGGTGCCGAACAGCAGCCCGAGTGGCGCCAGCCCCAGCAGCGAGTCTGAGAAGGCCAGGCTCCGGTGCAGGGGCCAGAAGGCGTTGGCGTCGAACGGGTGGCTCAGCTGGTGCAACAGCGCGTGCGGCCCCCAGGCCAGTTGCCAGGTCTGCAGCAGCGGGTCGCCGAGATCGACCGGCAGGGCGGTGCCGAGGTGGGTCACCACCCGCCATTTGACGATGATGACGAGCAGCAGCGCGGCCACGGCAGCGGCCAGGACCTCACGCGCCGGACCCTTGGTGCGGCCGGGGGCGGCCTGCTCGTCTCGACCGCCGACCGGCTGTCCGCCCCCCTGGTCAGGTCCCTGCCCAGGGGGCTGCCCACCCGGCTGCCCACCTGCCTGCCCACCGGTCGTCACCGGCGGAGCATGGCAGGCAGCGCCTACGCTCAACGGTGTGCGCCTGTCTGACTTCTGGAACCGGATGGAACGGCGCTTCGGCTCCGCGTACGCCCGCTCGTACGCCGCGGACCAGGTGCTCGCCACGCTGGACGGGCGCACCGTGCAGCAGGCCCTGGACGCCGGCGATGACCTCAAAGGCGTGTGGCGCGCCGTCGTCGAGGCGGTCGGTGCCGCCCCCGTCGACAGGTGACCGCAGGCTGACCGGCGTGTCGCACGCGGTCGAACACGTGTTCGGCCTACCGTCCACAACGGGTCCGGGTGTCCACAGGTTCGCGCCATCGCTGTTTTCTGTCGGTGGCCGCTCCTAGCGTGCACCGCAGATCGGACCGCCGCTACGACACCGGGAGACGCAATGGCTGGACCTGACCGCGAGAAGGCCCTCGAGATGGCCCTCGCGCAAATCGACAAGAACTTCGGCAAAGGCTCGGTCATGCGCCTCGGCGACGAGGTGCGCGCCCCGATCTCGGTCATTCCGACCGGGTCCATCGCGCTCGATGTCGCGCTCGGCATCGGTGGGCTGCCGCGCGGCCGTGTCGTGGAGATCTACGGCCCGGAGTCCTCCGGCAAGACCACGGTAGCCCTGCACGCCGTCGCCAACGCCCAAGCGGCCGGCGGCATCGCGGCCTTCATCGATGCCGAGCACGCGCTTGACCCGGAGTACGCCAAGAAGCTGGGCGTCGACACCGACGCGCTGCTCGTCTCGCAGCCCGACACCGGCGAGCAGGCCCTTGAGATCGCCGACATGCTGGTGCGTTCGGGCGCGCTCGACATCATCGTCATCGACTCAGTCGCCGCTCTCGTGCCGCGCGCCGAGATCGAGGGCGAGATGGGGGACAGCCACGTCGGTCTGCAGGCTCGGCTGATGAGCCAGGCGCTGCGGAAAATGACCGGCGCGCTGTCCGGCACCGGCACGACGGCCATCTTCATCAACCAGCTGCGGGAGAAGATCGGCGTCATGTTCGGTTCGCCGGAGACGACAACCGGCGGCAAGGCGCTGAAGTTCTATGCCTCGATCCGCATCGATGTACGTCGCATCGAGACCCTGAAGGACGGCACCGAGGCGATCGGTAACCGTACCCGCGCCAAGATCGTGAAGAACAAGATGGCCCCGCCGTTCAAGCAGGCGGAGTTCGACATCGTCTACGGCATCGGCATCAGCCGCGAGGGTTCGCTCATCGACATGGGGGTCGAGCACGAGATCGTCCGCAAGTCCGGTGCCTGGTACACCTACGAGGGTGACCAGCTCGGCCAGGGCAAGGAGAACGCCCGGTCGTTCCTGCGCGACAACCCCGATCTCGCTGACGAGATCGAGAAGCGCATCAAGGAAAAGCTGGGCATCGGGGCGGTGCTCGACGCCGAGGCGCCCGGTTTGTCCGATGCGCTCGCGCCAGTCCCGGTGGATCTCTGACCCCGATGGCACCGGACTCGCCGCCGCCGTTCGGCCGGTCGGCAGAGGCCTTCCTGGCCGCCCGTGGGGTCACGCCCGAGCCGGTTTTCAGCCCGCCTGTTCGCCCGACCCGAAGGCCGGCTCGACATGGTCCGGCGACTCGGCTCGACCCGCCGGTCGACCCGAGCGAAGATCGGCGGCCGACCGATCTCGATCCCGCTGGCAATTCCCGGCCGCGCGCTGGCGGCGCTCGACCGGGTGGCCGGGATGGCAGGGCCCCGAAACAGTGGGCCACCCGCGAGGAGCGCGACGCACGCCGGGCGGCTCAGCAGGAGTCGCAGTCAGTCGAGGTGGCCGACGACCCCGCCGGGGTGGCCCGGGAGGTGTGTCTGCGCCTGCTCGAGGTGGCTCCGCGCACCCGCCGGGAGCTGTCCATCGCACTGACAAGACGCGGTGTGCCGGCCGAAGTCGCCGAGCAGGTGCTGGGTCGCTTCGCCGAGGTCGGCGTGATCGACGATGCACTGTTTGCCAGCATGTGGGTAACGAGCCGGCACCGTAGCCGTGGTCTGGCGGGCCGGGCGCTCAGCCAGGAGTTGCGCCGCAAGGGTGTGGACGATGAATTGATACAGGCCGCCGTGGGGGAGCTCGCCCCCGAGCAGGAAGCGGAGACCGCGCGCCGGCTGGTGCGCCGCAAGCTGCCCGCCACGAGGGGACTCGACACCCAGGCGCGGGTGCGCCGGCTGGTCGCAATGTTGGCCCGTAGAGGGTACGGCGCGGGCCTGTCGTATCGCGTCGTCAGCCAGGAACTGGCCGGTGCGGGTGACGATCCGCCTGAGCTCGTTCTCGACACACTGCAGACCCTGGAGGACTGAGCCCGACTGGCCGTGGCTCGTGGGCCACCGCCCGGCGGTCGTTGACCACTGGGGCCGCCGGCTCTTGGGCGTTCCGCAGCGCCGTACGAACCCTCTATGGCGATCTTGGCAACGTCATCGCGCATCTCGGCGAGTCGGGCTCCTCGGGCCTCGCGTCATGATCAACAGGACATCGGTGTTCGACACGCTCGGCGAGTTGGCATCGATGTCCTGATGATCACCCGGAGAGGGGGTCACCGCGAGGGGGTCGGCGCGAGGGGGCCGGCCGCCTCTGCGCCGGCTGCTTCCTGGTTGCCGGCCGGGGTCTGTCAGCCGGGCCCGGTCGGGTCGACCGCCAGCGCCGGCCCCTCGGCGCTCAGATACGGTCGCTATCGGGTCGGGGTGGTCATGGGCGCGTGGCAGGCTTGGCCGGACCGTGAGCGCAGGACCGCGGTGCCGCTGACCCCTGAGGAGCTCGCCTTGCCCTTCGTCCCCGACTCGCGCACGCCCCGCCGGTTGCATCTGGGCGGGCGACCGCTGGCCGTCGTCGGGCGCGCCCGGATCTATGTCTGCGGCGTCACGCCTTACGACGTGACCCACCTCGGGCATGCGGCCACCTTCGTCTGGGTCGATGCCGCGGACCGGGTATTGCGGCGGCTCGGCGTTGCGGTCGAGGTCTGTCGCAATGTGACCGACGTCGACGACGTCCTGTTCGAGGCGGCGACCCGCGCCGGCGCCCACTACGAGCGGTTCGCCGCCGTCCAGCAGTTCCATTTCGAACGCGATATGGCCGCCCTCGATGTACGACGGCCGACGCACGAACCGCGAGCGCACACCTACATCCCGCAGGTCGTGGAGCTCGCCAGTGCGCTGCTGGAGGCGGGCGTCGCCTACGTCGCGCGCGGCAGCGTCTATCTGTGCGGGGAGCCGGTGGCGTCTCGGGCGGGGCTGACGCGGGACGCAGCCCTCGCGCTGTTGGCAGACAATGGTGGCCGGACCGACGATCCGAACAAGCGCGACCCCCTCGACCAGGCCGTGTGGCAGGCGAGTGAACCGCACGAGCCGGCTTGGCCGAGTCCATGGGGTCCAGGCCGTCCCGGCTGGCATGCCGAATGTACGGCGATGGCGCTGTCCACCTACGGATCGGCGGTTGACCTGCATGCCGGTGGGGCCGATCTCCGCTTCCCGCACCACGCCTACGAGTCGGCCCAGGCCGAGGCGGCCACCGGCGTCGCGCCGTTCGCCCGCTCGTGGATGCACGTCGGCACGGTCCGCCTCGAGGGCCAGAAGATGGCGAAGTCCATCGGCAACCTGGTTTTCGTCGCCGACCTCGTACGTCAGACGAGCGGATCAGTCGTCCGGACCATGCTGCTCGACCGCCGGTGGGAGCAACCGTGGGACTACACGCCGGCCGAACTTGACCGCGCCGGTGAGCGGCTGGACGCGCTCTACGCCGCCGGGGGGCGCCCGCATCGCAGCGAGATCGCAACCGGTGCGGTGCTCGACGCACTCGTCGACGATCTGGACATCGCTCGGGCGCTGGACATCGCCATCGCCGAGGGTGGTCAGGCCGCCCGCGACCTCGCGGCGGTGCTCGCCTTGTAATCCCCGCGCCACAGCGCCGCTCAGTCAGCCCCGGACCCGACCAAGGAGGTGCACATCGTCATCGTCGAACTCATCGGGGCTGCGCTGCTCTTGGCGGTGCTGGCAATGCTCGTCCTGGTGCTGCGTGCCGTGACGCGGGACGCGCACCAGCCGTCGTCGCCGGCCGGGGCTGCGAACGAGCAGGCGGCGGGGGTCCGCGGCACGGGACCCGTCGCGCATCCGGTCGGGCTCGCAGCCGTCGTGGGCTCGAGCGGCGACTCGGACCCGGACGAAGCGCGTCGTCGAGATCCAAACGCCGTCACCAACTCCGGGCCTGAGCTCGGTACCCAAGCAGGACCGGACGTCAGTCCCGAGCTCGGCACGAACGCAGGACCGGACGTCGACCATCAGCCAACCCCCGCCGGAGGCGCGGTCGTAGCTCGCCAGCCCACCCCCGCCGGAGGCGCCGACGTAGCTCGCCAGCCCACCCCCGACGCAGGCGGGGAAGTCGGCCGCCCGCCTGGCCAGGACGGTCAACGGGTCCGTGACGTCGAAGCCGGTGCAGCGCTGACCCCCACGCCCCGCCCGGGCGCCGGCCCCGGCTCCGACGTCCGACCGGGCCCCATCGCCCGATCCGACTCGGTGGTCGGCGCAGGCCCGACAGCTGACCCGGCAGCCGGTCAGGATGAGCGACGGCAGGCCGATCTCGAGCGCCGCGAGGCCAGGCTCGCCGAGCGGGAGCGGCGCCTCGACGACGAGCGGCTCCGCCTGGACGCGCGAGCCGCCGCGGCCAGCGAGGCCGAGCAGCGGTCAGTGGTGGCGGCCCGTGCCCTCGGCGATCGGGAGACCGAGGCGAAGGCGGCCCGCGCCGAGGTCGGGCTCGAACGCGACCGGATGCGGACCGCCCTTGAGGCTGAGGCCTGGCAGGTCCGGGCGGAGCTCGCCGCCGACGCCCGGTTGGCCCGGGCCGAGCTCGAGGCGAGGCGGTTGGCGGCCGCGGCCGAGCTGCAGCGGGAACGCACCCAGGCCCTGGAACACGTCGCCCAGCTGACCACGCAGGCCGCCCGGGAGGAGGTGCTGCTCGCGATCGAACACGCCACCAAACGCGAGGCCGCCCTGACCGTGCGCCAGATCGAGGCCGAAGCGCGGGAGCTGGGCGAGCAGCGGGCCCGCAGCATCGTGGCGGACGCTGTGCAGCGGGTCGCGAGCGAGCAGACCGCCGAGTCGGTGGTGAGTGTCCTGCAGCTGCCGAGTGATGACATGAAAGGCCGCATCATCGGCCGCGAAGGCCGCAACATCCGGGCGTTCGAGTCGTTGACCGGCGTCAACGTCGTGATCGACGACACCCCGGAGGCGGTGCTGCTGTCCTGCTTCGACCCGATCCGCCGCGAGGTAGGTCGGCGCACCCTTGAGGCGCTCGTGCTCGACGGCCGGATCCAGCCGCAGCGCATCGAGGAGCTCTACGAGCGGTCCAAGGTCGAGGTCGAGACGGGCATGCTCCGGGCGGGCGAGGATGCGCTGCTGCAGGTTGGGATCACCGATGTGCACCCAGATCTGGTCGCGCTGCTCGGTCGGTTGCGCTACCGGACGTCGTACGGGCAGAACGTTCTGAAGCACCTCATCGAGACCGCCCACATCGCCGGGATGATGGCAGCCGAGTTGCGTCTCGATCCGGCCACGACCAAGCGCGGGGCGTTCTTCCACGACATCGGCAAGGCGCTCGGGCACGAGGTCGAGGGCAGTCATGCCAGCATTGGCGCAGACCTCGCGCGTCGCTACGGCGAGGCCGAAGACGTCGTGCACGCCATCGCGGCACATCACGGTGAGGTGGCGGCCGAGACGATCGAGGCGGTCCTGACGCAGGCGAGCGACAGCTGTTCGGGTGGCCGGCCGGGGGCGCGCCGGGAGTCCCTGGAAAGTTACGTCCAACGACTGCACCGGATCGAGGAGATCGCCTCGACCAGGCCGGGTGTGGACAAGGTCTTCGCGATGCAGGCGGGTCGCGAGGTACGGGTCATGGTGCTGCCGGACGAGGTCGACGACCTCGGTGCGCTGGTGCTCGCTCGGGAGGTGGCCAAGCAGATCGAGGACGAACTGACCTATCCGGGGCAGATCCGGGTCACCGTCGTGCGCGAGTCGCGCGCCACCGAGATCGCCCACTGAAGCCGCCTACGCTGACCGGGTGAGCCGGACCTACGAGGTGCGCACCTACGGGTGCCAGATGAACGTCCATGACAGCGAGCGGATCAGCGGCCTGCTCGACGAGGCCGGCTACCTGCCCGCCGCCGGGGATGCGACCCCCGACGTCGTCGTGTTCAACACCTGCGCGGTCCGCGAGAACGCCGACAACCGGCTGTACGGCAACCTCGGCCACCTCAAGAGCGTCAAGGACCGTACTCCCGGCATGCAGATTGCGGTCGGCGGCTGCCTTGCCCAGAAGGATCGTGGGCTCATCACCACCAGGGCGCCGTGGGTCGACGTCGTGTTCGGCACCCACAACGTTGGCTCGCTGCCGGTATTGCTCGAGCGCGCCCGGGTCGAGCAGCAGTCGCAGGTCGAGCTGCTTGAGTCGCTCCAGGTGTTCCCGTCGACGCTGCCGGCCCGCCGCGAATCGTCGTACGCCGCCTGGGTGTCGATCTCGGTCGGTTGCGACAACACCTGCACGTTTTGCATCGTGCCGTCGCTGCGCGGCACCGAACAGGACCGGCGCCCGGGTGATGTGCTGCG
>JAYUMN010000183.1:0-3653 GCA_043762595.1 Frankiales bacterium | reverse complement strand
CAGTCGACACGCCACCGAGACGGGCCGATGGCCTTGCCACAACCAGTGGCCGGGCCTACTGTCCTGGACACAACATCTGGTAGTTACACCGCTGTAGTTCTCCACATGCTGTGGAGGCGGTGGTCCACACCTGTGGATAACGCTCATTCGCCAAGGAGGCCGACCGTGCGCTGCCCGTTCTGTCGGCACCCCGATTCGCGTGTGGTCGACAGCCGCGAGGTCGGCGCGGGTGACGCGATCCGCCGCCGCCGGTCGTGCCCCGAGTGCAACCGGCGTTTCACCACGGTGGAGCAGACCTCTCTGGCGGTCGTGAAGCGCAGTGGCGTGACGGAGCCGTTCAGCCGGTCCAAAGTCATCAGTGGGGTCCGGAAGGCGTGCCAGGGGCGGCCGGTCGACGAGGACGCACTGGCCCTGCTCGCCCAGCAGGTCGAGGAGGCCGTCCGCGAGGCCGGGGTCGCCGAGGTGCCGGCCCACCAGGTGGGGCTGGCGATCCTCGCGCCGCTCCGCGATCTCGACGAGGTCGCCTACCTGCGCTTTGCATCGGTCTACCGCTCGTTCGAGTCGCTCGCGGACTTTGCGGCCGAGATCACCGCGCTGCGCGCCACAGCTGCCCCTCCCCGGTCCACCGACGCTGCGTCAATTGCCAGCGCCCCCCAGCCCACGGACCCACGTGACTCGCCCAGCACCGTCGTACCGGGTGCGCTCGTCCCGGCCGGCTGATCTCGGCCACCGCACCACCCGCACCACCCGCACCTCGGCGACGTCGTACGACGTCGCCCACCACGCAATGCCGTGCTGGCCACGGTTGTTGACCACAGCAGATGAGGAAGAGGACAGGCATGACGGAGACGGTGAACGGCGCGGCCGCCAAGCAGACACGGCGTGAGCAGCGGCTGACCATTGAGCGGGTTTGGACGACGGTTGGACGGCACCCCTATGACGAGGTGAGCTGGCAGCGCCGCGATGTCGTCATGACCAACTGGCGGGACGGTTCGGTCAACTTCGAGCAGCGGGGTGTGGAGTTCCCGGACTTCTGGTCGGTCAACGCGGCCAACATCGTCACCACGAAGTATTTCCGAGGTGCGGTGGGCCACGAGGGCCGCGAATGGTCGCTCAAGCAGCTCATCGACCGCGTCGTCGGGAAGTACGTCGCCGCTGGCGTCGACAACGACTACTTCGCCAGCCAGGCCGACGCCGAGGTGTTCGAGCATGAGTTGACCTGGATGCTGCTGCACCAGGTGTTCGCGTTCAACTCGCCCGTCTGGTTCAACGTCGGGACGAGCGCCCCGCAGCAGGTCAGCGCCTGTTTCATCCTGGCTGTCGACGACACGATGGACTCGATCCTGAACTGGTATCGCGAGGAGGGCCTGATCTTCAAGGGCGGCTCCGGCGCCGGCCTCAACCTCTCGCGGATCCGGTCGAGCAAGGAGCTGCTGTCCAGTGGTGGCACCGCGAGTGGACCGGTCAGCTTCATGCGTGGTGCGGATGCCTCCGCTGGCACGATCAAGAGCGGCGGCGCGACCCGGCGGGCCGCCAAGATGGTCGTGCTCGACGTCGACCATCCAGACATCGAGGAGTTCATCGATACCAAGGCGCGCGAGGAGGACAAGATCCGCGCGCTGCGCGACGCCGGCTTCGACATGGATCTCGGCGGCAAGGACATCTCCAGTGTCCAGTACCAGAACGCCAACAACTCGGTGCGCGTCAACGACGAGTTCATGCGCGCTGTGCAGGACGGGACCGATTTTGGTTTGCGAGCCCGCGTGGACAACCGGGTGATCGAGTCGGTGGACGCCCGCACCCTGTGGCGCAAGCTGGCCACCGCAGCCTGGGAGTGCGCCGACCCGGGCATTCAGTACGACGACACGATCAACGACTGGCATACCAACCCCGAGACCGGCCGGATTACCGCAAGCAACCCGTGCAGTGAATACATGTCGTTGGACAACTCGTCTTGCAACCTGGCCTCGCTCAACCTGATGTCCTTCCTGCGCCCGGATGGCACCTTCGAGGCGAAGAAGTTCGCCAGGAGCGTCGAGACGATCATCACCGCGATGGACATCTCAATCTGCTTCGCCGACTTCCCGACCGAGCCGATTGGCGTGACGACCCGCGCCTACCGCCAGCTCGGCATCGGCTACGCCAACCTCGGCGCGCTGCTGATGGCGACCGGTCACGCCTACGACAGCGAGGGTGGCCGCGCGTTGGCCGCCTCGATCACGAGTTTGATGACCGGTACGGCGTACAAGCGGTCGGCCGAGTTGGCCGCGATCGTCGGGCCGTACGAAGGCTTCGCCCGTAACGCCGACGCGCACAAGCGGGTCATGCGCAAGCACGCCGCGGCTAACGATGCCGTCCGACCTGTCGGTGCCGACGACGCCCGGATCCTGCACGAGGCCACCAAGGCCTGGCAGGAATGCCTGCCACTGGGTGAGAAGAACGGCTACCGCAATGCGCAGGCCAGTGTGATTGCCCCGACCGGGACCATTGGCTTGATGATGGATTGTGATACCACTGGTCTTGAGCCCGACCTCGCATTGGTGAAGTTTAAGAAGCTGGTCGGCGGGGCCTCGATGCAGATCGTCAACGGCACCGTGCCTCGGGCGTTGCGCTCGCTGGGCTACCAGGAGGAGTCGGTCGAGGCGATTGTCGAGCACATCGCCGAGAAGGGGCACGTTGTCGACGCGCCGGGCCTCAAGCCCGAGCACTACAGCGTTTTCGACTGCGCGATGGGGGAGCGGTCCATCTCCCCGATGGGGCACGTCAAGCTGATGGCCTCGATCCAGCCGTTCGTCTCCGGTGCGTTGTCCAAGACGGTGAACCTGCCGGCCGAGGCAACCGTTGCCGACGTCGAAGAGGTCTACTTCGAGGGTTGGAAGCTCGGTCTCAAGGCCCTTGCGATCTATCGGAACAACTCCAAGGTCGGTCAGCCGCTGCAGGACAAGAAGGGTTCGGAGGCGTCCGCCGAGGTGCCCGCGGCTGTGGTGACTGCCCCGACCCGCAAGCGTCTGCCGAAGAAGCGTTCGTCACAGACGGTGTCGTTCTCGGTCGCCGGCGCTGAGGGTTATATGACCGCGGGGCAGTACGACGACGGCGCGCTCGGCGAGGTCTTCATCAAGATGAGCAAGCAGGGCTCGACATTGGCCGGGGTGATGGACGCGTTCTCGGTGTCGATCTCGATCGGCCTGCAGTACGGCGTGCCGCTGGAGGCCTTTGTCGCGAAGTTCACCAACATGCGGTTCGACCCGGCCGGCATGACCGACGACGCCGACATCCGGATCGCGCAGTCGATTATGGACTACCTGTTCCGCCGGCTAGCGCTGGACTACTTGTCCTACGACAAGCGCACCGAGCTCGGCATTTTCACCGCTGTGGAGCGGGCTGCCTCGGTGGCTGGGTATGGCGCGGCCGGTCCAGTCGAGGACATCGACGTCGAAGGGCTGGCCCAGTCGGTGCCGGTTGCCACGCCGGCGCACATCGGCTCGTCGATGGAGCTGCTGCAAGCTCAGCAGGGGGCGGTCGCTGACGCACCGCTGTGCATGACCTGCGGAGTCAAGATGCGCCCGGCGGGCAGCTGCTACGTATGCGAGAGCTGCGGGAGCACGAGCGGTTGTAGTTAGAACCCTCCGGCGACGACTGCACGTCACCGCTGA
>JAYUMN010000182.1:0-1592 GCA_043762595.1 Frankiales bacterium | reverse complement strand
GGAGGCCGCATGCGCACGGTGCAGGTGACAAGGCTCGACGGCCCGCAGTCGGTCGAGCTCGTCCACGCCGAAGACGCTGTCGCCGGCGCCGGCCAGGTGCTGGTCGAGGTCCATACCGCCGGGGTTGCCTTCCCGGACGTGCTGCTGACCAGAGGTCAGTACCAGCTCAAGCCGCCGCCGCCGTTCATCCTCGGCGCCGAGGTGTCGGGCCTCGTCCGGTCTGCGCCGGAAGGTTCCGGCTTCGCTGCCGGTGACCGGGTGGTGGCCTTCCCGGGCCTGGGCGGTTTCGCGGAGCTCGTCGCGGTCGACGCCGCGCTGGTCTTCCCGCTCCCCGAGGCGATGTCCCTCGCTGCCGGCGCAGCCCTGCCGATGAACTACCTGACGGTCGAGTTCGCGCTGGAACGACGCGGGGCGCTGCGCGAGGGCGAGTCGGTGCTGGTGCACGGCGCGGCCGGCGGCATCGGCACCGCCACGGTGCAGCTGGCCAAACTGATGGGGGCAACGGTGTTCGCGGTCGTCTCTGCCGAAGACAAGATCGCCACGGCGCGGGGCGCAGGTGCCGACGAGGTACTGCTGGCAACGGGCTTCAAGGACAAGGTCGCCGAGCTGACCGAAGGGCGCGGCGTCGACCTAGTGGTGGATCCGGTCGGTGGCGACCGGTTCACCGACAGCCTGCGCAGCCTCGCGCCCGAGGGCAGGCTGCTGGTCATCGGCTTCACCGGCGGTGAGATACCGACGGTGAAGGTGAATCGGCTGCTGCTCAACAACATCAGCGTGATGGGAGTCGGGTGGGGCGCCTACTGGACCCAGCGGCCGGCGTACCTGCAGGAGCAGTGGTCGCGGCTACTCCCACACCTGGAGTCCGGCCGGCTCGACCCGCCGATCAGTAGTACCCATCCGCTCGAGGCCGCCGCCGACGCGATCGCTGAGCTCGACGAACGGCGGGCGACCGGCAAGGTCCTGCTCGCCGTCCGCTGATTGGCTCAGCCCGGTCAGGAGCGGACCGGCAGTGGCACGGCACGGCTCGGCCCTGCCGAATGCAGCCTGGAAGCGCGTAGCCACAGCCGGTAGAGCGTGGAGCCGGAGGCTGTCGCGTCGATGACGAAGCGATACCGACCGGCGCGGTCGACGAGCGAGCTGGTGACGGTACGCCAGGTACCACCGACGTAGCGTTGTGCGTACAGCCGCTCGCCAGCCAGCATCGGGCTGGTCGAGCCGGACAGGACAACCGGTTGGCTGCCCGAGCCGCTCAGGCTGGAGAGGGCAACGGGCAGGACCGGATGTACCTGGGCCAGGACGCTGACCGAGGCCGCCGCGGTCGTGCTGGTCACCAGCAATCTGACGAAGATCATGCCGGTGACAGCCGGTTGCATCGTCGCCGTCGCGACGCCGTCCACGTCGGTCACGACGTACTGCACCGCTGGACCGGCCCCGGCGCGCGGAGCCATGGCGACGCTGACCGGTAACCCGGCCGCGTTGGCGCCGGTATCGGTGCGCACCGCGTGCACGGAGACCGTCAGCAGCTGCCCGGCCGACGTCCCGCTCGACAAGGTCACGGTGACCCGGGTCGGCGCCAGCGGTCGTGCTGGCGC
>JAYUMN010000181.1:0-25772 GCA_043762595.1 Frankiales bacterium | reverse complement strand
ACCCCCAGTGCGACGCCGAGCCCGAGTCCACTACCGACCGCCCCGGTCGCCCCGGTTGCCCCGCCGACGGTGACCCCAAGTCCCTGAACCCGAGTCCCTGACGTGCGCTTAGCCGAATGCCGCCAGTCGCTTGTCCTCAACCTTGGCCGCCAGGAATGGTGCGAGGGTCGCGGCGGTCGGGTCGCCGCATTGCCCGAGCCAGGCCGCCAGCAACAGGTGCCCGCCCTGGGTCAGCACCGACTCGGGGTGGAACTGCACGCCCTCGACCGGCTTGTCCCGGTGACGCAAGGCCATCACGACACCGCCGGCGGTGCGCGCGGTGACCTGCAACTCGGCCGGCAACGTCGCCTCTTCCACCGCGAGTGAGTGATAGCGGGTCGCAGTGAACGGGCTCGGCAGCGGGTGCAACACCCCCGCCCGGGAGTGCTCGACCTGGCTGGTCTTGCCGTGCAGCAGCTCCGGTGCGCGGCTGACAGTCGCCCCGTGCGCGACAGCGATCGCCTGATGTCCCAGGCACACCCCGAGCAGCGGTAGCTCGCGTTGCTCGCACACGCCGACTAGCTCGACCGAGCAGCCGGCGGCCTCGGGGGTGCCCGGCCCGGGGGAGAGCAGTACGCCGTCGTACCCGTCCAGGGCATCCAGGTCGACCGTGTCGTTGCGCTTCACGTCGGTCTGCGCGCCGAGCTGGCCGAGGTACTGGACCAGGTTGAACACGAAGCTGTCGTAGTTGTCCACGACCAGGATGCGGGTCATAACCGACACCGTACGTCGGGTCGGTTCAGCCGGGGCCGCTGGTGGCCGGCGCCGATGCCGGCCGGTCGACGGTCACGTCGGAGAAGGGGAGGAGCGGCTCGACCCGGGGGAACACCAGCAGGAACAGCACGGCGACCGCAGCCGCGATCAGCACCGCGCAGCCGGCGAGCCGAGCCGCCAGCGGGCCCGGCAACTTCCGCCACAGCCAGACGTACACCGCTATCGCACCGCCAGCGCAGGCGGCAGGACACCGGGGCGCTTGGCCAACGTGGCCACCAGCTCAGCCCGCACAACCAGCCGCTGCCGCGCGGAATATTCCGGATTGCACGTCGTCAACGTCAGCAGATGCCGGGTCGGCGTAGCGCCGAGCTGCCCTGGCACCGGATAGGTCACCGCGATCGCGGTGGGCTCGACGATCTGCAACCCGATCACCCGGTAGGTGAACCAGCTGTCACGGGTCTCGAGCACGACCTGGTCACCCGGTCCGAGCTCGGCCAGCCGGTTGAACGGAGCGCCGTACGTCGTGCGGTGGCCGCTGATGACGGTGTTGCCGGTCTCGCCGGGTGCGGCGGTGCCCGGGTAATGGCCTGGCCCGCGCTTGAGGTCGGCGGTGGCGACGCCTTCCACGACCACCCGGACGTAGTCCCGGCTGAGGCTCGGCAGGTAAATACGGGCCAGCGCCCGGCCGAGGGAGTCGGCCATCGGCACTGTGGCCGGCCGGCCCTGGGTGGCTGGCCGGCCGTTGGTGACGACGGGGCGGCTGGGGTCGGGCCCAGCCCACTCACGGCTCAGCTCCCGGCCGAGCTGGGACTGCTGCTGATCGGTGTAGAGGTTGGTCACCTCGAGCTCGTAAACCACGAACAGCAGCAGCACCAGCCCGATCGTGATCAGGCTCTGGCCCAGACCGCGCAGTCCGGTTCGCATCGCGTCGCCCCGCCGGCTCATCCGATCGGCCCGACGTGCGGCAGCTCCAGTGACCCGGCGTACGCGGGAAGCCGGACGGTTTGGCGCGCCTCGACGGCGAACCCGAGATCGAACCGGCCGACGTAACGCAGGAAGAGCGCAACCCCCGGCTCCGAGGCGAGCGCGGCCCGCAGCCGACCGGGGTCGCCGACAGCCGTGACCACGAATGGCGGGCTGTAGACCCGGCCGTGCAGCAGCAGGGTGTTGCCGACGCAGCGCACGGCGCTAGTCGAGATGACCCGCTCGCCCATCAGCGTCATCGCCTCGGCGCCACCGGCCCACAGACCGTTGACGACGGACTGGACATCCTGCTGGTGGACCACCAGGTCGTCGGGGTTGTCACTCGCCGGTCGACGCCCCGGAGCGGGCCGTGGGGCGTCGTCGAGCGACACGGTCAGTGCCGGCCCGGTCACCGGCATCGTCCCCGCGACCAGGGCCAGGGCCTGCCCGCGGCCACGCTCGGCAGCCACCACGGAGGACCCCGCCGCCGCCGCGATGCCCGCAGCCGAGACTTGGCCGCGCAGCCGCGAGGCGGCCCGTTCCTGGGTTACCAGGTCGGCCTGCTGAGCCGTGATGAGCTCGGTGAGCTGCATCCGCCGGCCCGAACGCAGGTCCGTGCCCCGCGCGGTTGACGCGCTCGTGGCAAACAGCAGCCCAGCACCGAGCGCGGCGAGCGGGACAAGCCAACGCCATGGTCCACGCGGACGACGGACGACGGCCCCCGGCACGGACCCTCCCAGATCGATCGTTGCGGAAACGATGCGCCCCCGGGTCGATACGCTAGTCGCACTGTCCCCGCGCCGGAGGTCGACGTGCCCGAGTCAAAGAAGCGCAAGAAGGTCGCCTACACCGCCCCCCCGCTGCCGTCCTCGGCCCGCCGCCGTAAGCCGAGCCCGGTTTGGCTCGCACCGCTGATGCTCGCCATGTTCGCCATCGGGATCGTCTGGTTGGTGACCTTCTACATTGCCGGCGCCGACATGCCACTCGTGGGTGGTCTAGGTGGCAGCAACCTGTTCATCGGCTTCGGCTTCATCATCGTCGGCTTCGGCCTGTCGACGCAGTGGCGCTGACGCCAGGGATTGCGCCAGTTGGCTCAGCGCCGGCGCCCAGATGGCCTACAGGCCGGTAGTTCCAGCTTTGTCATTCGTCCCCAGGTGTTGTCCACACTGTGGACATCTCACCCGACTAGAGCAGTTCCAGGATGGTCGCGTTGGCTTGGCCACCGCCCTCGCACATGGTCTGCAAGCCGTACCGGATGCCGTTGTCGCGCATGTGATGGACCAGCGTCGTCATCAGCCGAGCGCCGGACGCGCCAAGCGGGTGGCCCAACGCGATCGCCCCACCGTTGGGGTTCAACGACTTCTCGTCGGCACCGATGTCCCTGAGCCAGGCCAACGGGACCGAGGCGAACGCCTCGTTGACCTCGTACGCCCCGATGTCGGAGACCAGCAGCCCGGCCTTGGCCAGCGCCTTCTCCGTCGCCGGCATCGGCCCGTGCAACATGGGCATCGGCGCGACCCCAGCCAGCACCGCGGTGTGGATCCGCACGATCGGGGTCAGGCCGAGCTGGGCGGCCTTCTCGCTCGTGGTGATCAGCAACGCGGCCGAGCCGTCGGAGATCTGCGAGGAGTTGGCGGCAGTGATCTTGCCGCCCTCCCGGTAGGCGGGTTTGAGTGACCCGAGGGTGCTGATCGTGCCGCCACGTCGGACGCCCTCGTCGGTGTCGATGACGATGCCGTCGGGGGTGGTGACCGGGGCGATCTGGCCGGCGAAGCGGCCCTCGTCGATGGCCGCCGCAGCGCGCTCGTGCGAGACCAGCGCGAACTCGTCAAGCTGCTCCCGGGACAGGCCGTAGCTGTCGGCGATGTTCTCAGCGCCGATGCCCTGGTTCGGAAAATCACTGCCGTAGCGAGCGATGTAGTCCGCACCGATCGGGCTGGCGGTGAAGGTGGAGCCCATCGGGGTCCGCGACATGACCTCGACGCCGCCGGCGACGGCCAGGTCGTACTGCCCGCTGATGACGCCTGCGGCGGCGAAATGGACCGCCTGCTGGCTCGATCCACACTGGCGGTCGATGGTGACACCGGGCACCGAATCAGGCCAGCCGGCTGAGAGCACCGCGGTGCGGGCGATGTCGAAAGTCTGCTCACCGATCTGCATGACACATCCCCAGATCACGTCGTCCACCAGGGCGGGGTCAATCCCGCTGCGCGCCGCGAGCGCACGCAGGATGTGCGCCGACAGATCGGCCGAGTGGATCCCGGCGAGACCTCCGTTGCGTTTGCCGGTCGGGGTACGGACCGCTTCGACGATCACGGCGTCGCGCATAAGGTTCCTCCGGAGTAAGAGCGGCCTGTGAACGGCCGTTCGCAGCATCGTACGACGGGGCGGTGCGATCCTGTTCGGATGACAGCTGGCCCCGGTCGAACCAGCAGTGTCCTGCTGCTGCTTACCGCCGTCGGGCTGCTCGCCGGAGCGGCCGTCGCCGACCCGGCCGGTCGGCTGCTGCTCGTCGCGGCTGCCCTGTGGCTCACCGTCCTGGCCGGCCGGGACCTACTGCTGGCGCCGGTGCTCGACGCCCGCGCGGAAGGCCTGCGCGTCGTCGACGGCTGGCACCGGATCCAGGTGGCCTGGTCGCAGGTCGACCGCGTCCGGTTGGTCACCGACCGGCGCGCACCACTGGTGGAACTCGACCTGGGGGACCGGCTCGTGGTGCTGTCCCGGCGGCGGCTGGGGCGGCCGCCGCAGGAGATCGTCGACCAGCTCACCACCCTGTGGACAGCCGGCCGGGTCTGAGTAGCGGCCGACTGCCGGCCGGGAAACCCTGCGTCCCGCCGACACGGGGAACACGGGAAGAGACGATCGCAGGGCGCCGCAGCTGCACCGCCGGCGCGGGCACGGCGTTGGCGCGACCTGGGACGTCGTCGTTTGCAGCTAGGACAACGCCGCAGTGCGCAGCACGATCGCCACTGTCAACAGCAACGCCACCGTGGCGGCCGCGCCAAGCTGCAGCTGGGTGCGGCGCGGGCCGGCCGGGGTGTAGGCGAAGGCGGCCGCCAGCACCGACCCGGTCACCAAGCCGCCGATGTGCGCCCGCCAGTCGATGATCGGAATCGCGAAGGTGATCACCAGGTTGATCGCGATAGCCCCGATGATCTGACCGGTGTCACCGCCCAGCTTGCGGACGATCACGTAGTACGCGCCGAACAGCCCGAAGATCGCCCCGGAGGCGCCGACGCCGAACTGCCCCGGCGAAGAGACGAGGAAGGACAGCGTCGAGCCGCCGAGCGCGGACAGCAGGTAGAGCGTGAGGTAGCGAACCCGGCCAAGGGCCGCCTCCAGGGCCGGCCCGAGGCTGAGCAACGCGATCATATTCGAGCCGATGTGCAGCAAGCCGGCGTGCAGAAACGCCGCTGTGAGCAATCGGTAGACCTGGCCCTGCGCCACCCCGATCGGCTGACCAGTGACCGGGTCGAGCGTGGAGGCGACGTTCCCGAAACGCAGGTCCAGCCCAGGGACTGCGTACCCGACTAGGAACACAAGCACGACCAAGCCGACAAGGGCGAAGGTGACCCGTGAGGTGTCCGCGCTGACCCGGCCGCCCAGCGTCGTGCGGCCGGACCGCGCGCTGCCGGCCCCGACCTGCACGCATTCTGGACACTGGAAGCCCACCGAGGCCGAGCGCATGCAGTCAGGACAGATAGACCTGTCGCACCGGGTGCACCGGACGTAGGTCTCTCGGTCCGGGTGGCGGGAGCAGGTCGGCGGCGCCTGCGATGCGGCGGACGGGTCGGTCAGGACTCGACCCGTTCGATCGCGATGGACTCGATGACAACATCGCTCTTGGGTCGATCCTGGCCGCCGGTCGGCACCGCAGCGATGGCGTCGATGACCTCGCGCGACGCCTGGTCGGCCACCTCGCCGAAGATCGTGTGCTTGGCGTTCAGGTGCGGGGTCTTGGTGACCGTGATGAAGAACTGGCTGCCGTTGGTGCCGGGGCCGGAATTGGCCATCGCCAGCAGGTAGGGCTTGCTGAACTGCAACTCCGGGTGGATCTCGTCCTTGAACCGGTAGCCAGGGCCGCCGGTGCCGCTGCCCAGTGGGTCGCCGCCCTGGATCATGAACCCTGGGATGATCCGGTGGAAGACAGTCCCGGCGTACAGCGCGCCATCGCCCGGCTTGCCGGTGCGTGGGTCGGTCCACTCGCCGGTCCCGTCAGCCAGACCCACGAAGTTCTGCACCGTCTTCGGGGCGTGGTCGGGGAACAGCTGCACCCGGATCGGGCCGTGGTTGGTGGACAGAATGGCGAACAACTCGGCGGCCACGCGGGCCTCCTGTCGGTGAGGCGTCAGAGGCCCCCACTCTCGCACGCGGTCGTGACAGGCTGCCCGGCAGTGCAGGACGGACCCCGCGGCACGAAGGATCAGCCATGGCTGGTGCGGTGGTTGGGGCGGGCCCAGGGCGGCCGCGGGCTGTGCAGCGCTGGCAGGTCACGGTGCCCGCGACACCCGTCGGCGTTGTCGTTGGGGCCGGCGGCGCCATGCTGCGGTCGCGCTGGCGCGGGCAAGACACCCCCAACGCGCAAGAGCCATTGCTCCTACGGGCCGTCGTCGACCACGGTGGCCCGCCGTTGGCCGGTTGACTGCCCCGGCCCAGTTCGGAAGTGGAGCCACGGGGATTCGAACCCCGGACCTTCGCCTTGCAAAGGCGCTGCTCTACCGCTGAGCTATGGCCCCGCGTCTACGGCTAACGCAGGTCGGGTGCGGTCGTCGCCTCGTTCCACAGGTCCCGCTCGGCACGATGAGCTCTCTGCCGCCGGGTGAAGGCGACGGCACCGGCGCCCAACAAAAGCGCCAGCAGGGCGGGACGGCGCACGGTGGGCTCCTTGGCTTCGGCGGACGGGTGTGGGCCTGGGAGGACTTGAACCTCCGGCCTCATCCTTATCAGGGATGCGCTCTAACCAGCTGAGCTACAGGCCCGTGTGTGCCTGCTGGCACGGTCGCGGATCGTACACCAGGCGATCAGTCGCCCTCAGCCAAGGTGACTTCGATCCCGCCGGTGAAGGATGCGCAGACGTTATACAACAGTGCGCCGAAGACGGCGAACCCGGTGATCAACACGACGTTGACAGCGGCCAGTAACGCGGCGAGCCCGATGAAACGCGACGACGTGAGCGGCGGCGCGCCACCCCTCACGTCGGTGACAGCGGTGTTGACGCTCTTGAGTACACCCAGTTGGTCGAGCACGTTGTACAGCACCACCCCCGCGACGATTGTCACGACGCCGAGAAACAGCGACACCAGCAAGCTGAGCACGAAGACCGACCATGGGTCGATCCGGCGCAGCGCGAGCCTCGCCCGCCGCGACCGCTGGGCCGGTCGGGGCGCCGAACTACCGGCGCTACCCGCTGGACCCGGACGGTCCGGGCCACGGTCGCTCGGTCGCGACGGGGCGATCGCACTGGCACTTGCTGCACTTCCCCGGCCACCACCACTGGGACCACCACCACTGGCACCACCGGCCGATGCGACACCGGACCCTCGACCGGGCCAGGTGGGGAGGCCGTGCTCCAAGGGCGGCCCGGATGGGGCCTGCGGGGCAGCCTGAAGAGGAGTGGACGGGGTTGACCTGGGTGGGCTCCCGCCGCCTTGCGGGCGGCCGGTCGGGCGTCCCGGTGGCTGCCCGACGCCGCCGGGTCCATCACTCACGACGGATCCCCGCCATCGGAATCGTCCGCCGGCCCGTCGTCGTCGAGCTCGGGGACAGCTTCGGCCTCCCGGTTTCTCGCCACCGCCACGATGGTGTCGCCGTCACCGAGTGCCATCAACTTGACGCCACCCGTCGGTCGGGACAGGAAGCGCAGGCCCGTCGTCGAGAACCGAATGATGACGCCGGTGCTGGTGATCGCAAACAGTTCGTCACCGTCGCTCACCACCAGTGCGCCGACGAGTGAGCCGCGGCGTTCCTCGATCCTGGCGGTGAGCACGCCGGAGCCGCCTCGACCCTGAGGGCGGTACTCGGAGAGCTTGGTGCGCTTGCCGAAGCCACCATCGGTGACCACCATCAGGGCGACGTCCTCGCCCTCAGGCGCGTCGGTCGATTCTCCGGCGACCTGCATGGCGAGCAGTTCATCGTCGGCGCCAAGCCGCATCCCGATTACCCCGGAAGTGGCCCGGCCCATCGGTCGTAACGCCTCGTCGTCGGCCTTGAAGCGGATCGACTGTGCCTTGCGGCTGATCAGCAGCAGATCATCGTCGGCGCTCACGAGCGCCGCGGCCAGCAGTTCGTCGTCCTCGCGCAGGTTGAGCGCGATGAGCCCGTTGGAGCGTCCATTGTCGAACTCACCAAGAGCAGTCTTCTTGACCAGGCCGCGCTTGGTTGCCAGGACCAGGTAGGGCGCGACGCTGTAGTCCTTGATGTCCATGACCTGGGCGATGTGCTCGTCCGGCTGGAAGGCCAGGATGTTG
Source organism: Frankiales bacterium (assembly GCA_043762595.1). Lineage (GTDB taxonomy): Bacteria > Actinomycetota > Actinomycetes > Mycobacteriales > SCTD01 > JAYSQK01. The sequence continues at coordinate 17,589 of JAYUMN010000181.1, read as the reverse complement.
GCCACGTGTTGGCCGCGAGCGTTGCGGCTGGCCTCCGGCAACTCGTGCGCCTTCGCCCGGTAGACCCGGCCCTTGTTGGTGAAGAACAAGATCCAGTGGTGGGTCGTCGTGACGAAGAAGTGCTCGACGATGTCGTCCTGCTTCAGGGCCGCCCCTTGGACGCCTTTGCCGCCGCGGCGTTGTGACCGGTAGAGCTCGGTTTTGGTCCGCTTGGCATAGCCACCGCGGGTGACGGTGACGACGACGTCCTCCTGGGCGATGAGGTCCTCGGCGCTCATGTCGCCCTCGAACGCGATGATTCTGGTACGTCGTTCATCGCCGTAGCGATCGGTGATCTCCTGCAGTTCCTCGCTGATGATCCGCCGCTGGCGGACCGGATCGGCCAGAATTGCCTGCAGGTCGGCGATCTCGGTTTCGCGTTCGGCCAGCTCGTCCAGGATGCGCTGGCGTTCTAGCGCTGCCAGCCGGCGCAGCTGCATGTCGAGGATGGCGCGGGCCTGCACATCGTCGATCTCGAGCAGCTCCATCAGCTGGCTCAGCGCGGCCTCGGCGCTGTCAGCCGCCCGGATCAGCGCGATCACGTCGTCAAGCCGGTCGAGAGCCTTGGCGAGCGCGCGCAGGATGTGCGCACGTTCCTCGGCCTTGCGCAGCTGATAGCGGGTACGCCGGACGATGACCTCGACTTGATGGTCGACGTAGAACCGGACGAACTCGTCGAGTCGCAGCGTGCGCGGCACCCCGTCGACGATTGCTAGCATGTTGCAGCCGAAGGTGTACTGCAGCTGGGTGTGTTTGTACAGGTTGTTCAGCACGACCTTGGCCACGGCGTCGCGCTTGAGCACGATCACCAGTCGCTGGCCGGTCCGTTGGCTGCCTTCGTCCCGTACATCGGCGATGCCGCCGATCCGGCCCTCCTTGACGAGCTCGGCGATGGAGAGCGCGAGGTTGTCCGGGTTGACCTGGTACGGCAGCTCGGACGCCACCAGGATCGTGCGGCCTTTTGCGTCCTCGTCCACCTCAATGACGGCGCGCATCCGAACCGAGCCCCGGCCGGTCCGATAGGCCTCGGCGATGCCGTCGCGGCCGACGATCAGACCACCAGTGGGGAAATCGGGGCCGGTGACCCGAGCGAGCAGCGCATCGAGCATGGCCTCGTCACCGGCGTCCGGGTTCGCCAGGAACCACTGCACCCCAGCTGCGACTTCGCGCAGGTTGTGTGGCGGGATGTTGGTGGCCATGCCGACCGCGATGCCCGAACTCCCGTTGACCAGCAGGTTCGGGATACGACTCGGCAGGATCACCGGTTCCGAGCTGCGCCCGTCGTAGTTCGGCGTGAAGTCGACGGTCTCCTGGTCGATCTCGCGCAACATCTCCATGGCCAGCGGGGCCAACCGGCATTCGGTGTTGTGCGACACGAACCCGTTGGACACGAACGCGTGGTCGTCGCTGTCCACCCGGAAGGAGTAGACCGGTTGGACTCCGACCTCATCGACCCTGACGACCTCGGCGTAGTAGTGCAGCCCAGTGACTAGCGGCTCGACAACCTGGCGAGCCTCATCCTCGGTGACGTGGCGCAAGATCTCCTCGGCGCCTTGCTCCCATCGTTCGATCCGGTCGATGTTGTGCCGGGTGAGCCAGCCTCGGTCCGCCGGTGCGGTGGCACCAACGTCACGCAGGTACGCCGCGACGAACGGCACCGTGTCGCTCGACAACACCGTGCTGTTCACCGGTGTGCCGGTGAACAGGCCTCGGAGCTCGGTCTGCTTCCTGCCCCAGAAACCAATGCGGTCGGCGAACAGCCGGGCATCACGCCGATTGTCGATGGACACCGTCCATTCGCTGGTGGCGTGCTGACGCAACCGGCTGATAACACCAAACTCGAGCAGGAGCTGCTGGACGTCTCGCGCCAGCGGCCCGCTGCGGGTGCGATAGCTGATCTGGATCGACCGGCGTGGACGCTGGCTACACGACCCGTCCCCCTCGAAGAGCGCCTGCAAGAACACCCGCTTGTACGCCGGGCCGCGGGACCATACCCGGGCGGGCACCTGCTTCTCGGCAGGACGCAAGTCAACGAGCTCGGCAAACGGGCTCGAGAGCAAGGCCCTGCTGTACGACACGTCGAACTCGTACCGGAGTGAACCCGAGGCGATGGAGTGGCGCCCCACAGGGCATTTCCCACCGACCACGAGCTGGTACGCGCGCATCACCTCGGTGGAGTACTGCTCATCGAGGTTGTTGCTCCCGGCGCGGTCGAGCAAGCAAGCGCCCATCCCCACCATGGCTCCGAAGAAGAAGGCCTCGAGTGCGTCGGGCTCGCTGAGCAGCTCCTGCTCGTTGTGACCGCCGCGATACAGCACGACCAGGTCACCGGGTCGCACCTCCTCGAGCAGTTTCCACAGGACCATCGGGACGCCAAGCAGATCCACCAGGCACAGGACTGGATGGTTCAGCGTGCCCTCGAGCTCAAAGCCCTCCCGGGTCGTTATCTTCAGCGTGGGATGGCTTCCCGAGTGGAACAGCGTCAGTGCTTGGACGGCGTCACCACGGTGGTTCAGGAGTTTGAGGTCCTGCGCGGAGACGTCGGAGTGCGGCGCGGCCTCCGGCGCCAGATCACCGATCAGGAACGAACCGCCGTCGGCCCGGCGGATCCGACTCGAGGCCGCGAGGCAATACCGCATAGCGGCAGCCGGGTCGTTGCCGGGCGAGCCGAAGTTGCCGTTGCCGTCGATCAGCGGGTAGCGCAGCGACCACGGCTGAGCCAGCCGCACCAGGGTGTCGTAGATCGCGGTGTCGCCATGCGGGTGGTAGTTGCCCATCACGTCGCCGACGACGCGGGCGCACTTGAAGTACCCGCGGTCCGGCCGGTAGCCCCCGTCGTACATTGCGTAGAGCACCCGTCGGTGGACCGGCTTCAAGCCGTCGCGGACCTCAGGCAGGGCCCGGCCGACGATGACCGACATCGCGTAGTCGAGGTAGGACCGCTGCATCTCGACCTCGATGCCGACCGGCTCGACCCGGTCGCCGGGCGGTGGGGGCAGAACGTCGACCACGAGGTTCCTCTCAGCAGGGTCAAGTAGACCGGCACGGTTTCACGTGAAACTAGATGTCGAGGAAGCGGACATCCTTGGCGTTGCGCTGGATGAAGTTGCGGCGGGCCTCGACGTCTTCACCCATCAGGACCGAGAACAGCTCATCCGCAGTCGCGGCATCGTCGAGCGTGACCTGCAGTAGCACCCGCTGGGCCGGGTCCATCGTGGTCGACCACAGCTCCTCGGCGTTCATCTCGCCGAGACCCTTGAAGCGCTGCACAGCCTCGCCCGACTTCGGCAGCCGTTTGCCCGCCTCCTGCCCAGCAATGATCAGCCCATCCCGCTCACGGTCGGAGTAGGCGTACATGATCTCCCCACCGTTCCACTTGATCTTGTAGAGCGGTGGCTGGGCCAGGTAGACATGGCCGAGTTCCACGAGTGGCCGCATGAAGCGAAACAGCAGGGTCAGCAGCAGGGTGCGGATGTGCTGGCCGTCCACGTCGGCATCGGCCATCAGCACCACCTTGTGGTATCGCAACTTGCTGGCGTCGAACTCCTCGTGGATCCCAGTGCCCAGCGCGGTGATCATCGCCTGGACCTCGTTGTTCTTCAGCACCCGGTCTATCCGGGCCTTCTCGACGTTCAAGATCTTGCCCCGGATCGGCAGGATGGCCTGGAACTTCGAGTCCCGCCCGCCCTTGGCTGAACCGCCGGCCGAGTCGCCCTCGACGACGAACAACTCGGACTCGCGAGGGTCGGTCGACTGGCAGTCGGCGAGCTTGCCCGGCAGCGAGCTGGACTCGAGCAGCCCCTTGCGGCGGGTGAGTTCGCGGGCCTGCCGGGCGGCGAGCCGAGCGCGGGCCGCCTGGGTCGCCTTGAGTACGACGCTCTTGCCCTCCGCCGGATTGCGATCGAACCAATCCCGCAACTGCTCGTTGCAGGCCTTCTGCACGAAACTTTTCGCCTCGGAATTGCCGAGCTTGGTCTTGGTCTGGCCCTCGAACTGCGGGTTGGCCAGCTTGATGCTGATGATCGCGGTCAATCCTTCACGGATGTCGGAGCCCTCCAGGTTGCCCTCCTTGTCCTTCAGGTGACCTTTCGCCTTGGCCCACGCGTTGAAAGTGTTGGTGAGCGCCGAGCGGAAACCTTCCTCGTGGGCGCCACCCTCATGCGTATTTATCGTGTTGGCGAAGGTGTATACCGACTCGGTATAGGAGTCGTTCCACTGCATTGCAACCTCAAGCGCCATCCCTTTGACCTCGTCGGTGAAGCCAATGATCGAGGCATGTGCTGGGGTCTTGCTGGCGTTGAGGTGCCGGACGAAGTCCTCCAGGCCGTTCGGGTACTGGAACACCTCCTCAAGTGGCGCTGCGCCTCGCTCGTCGCGCATCGTGATGGTCAAGCCCTTGTTCAGAAAGGCCATCTCCTGCAGCCGACGGTGCAATGTCTCGTAGGAATACGTCGTCGTCTCGGTAAAGATCTCCGGATCGGCCCAGAACACGACGGTGGTACCCCGCTCGTCGGTAGCTGGGCCCCGCTGCAACGTCGTCGGCTTGGATTGCAGGTAGCTCTGGTTCCACGTGAAACCATCCCGCTTGATCTCAACGTCCAAGCGCCGGGACAGCGCATTCACCACCGAGATGCCGACCCCGTGCAGGCCGCCGGAGACCGCATAGCTGTCACCGTCGAACTTGCCACCGGCGTGCAGCGTCGTCATGACGACTTCGACAGCCGGCCGGTGCTCGACCGGGTGATCATCGACCGGGATGCCCCGACCGTTGTCGCTGACCCGCACACCCCCATCAGCCTGCAGGGTCAGGGTGATCGCGTCGCAGTAGCCAGCCAATGCCTCGTCGACCGCGTTGTCGACCACCTCCTGGACCAAGTGGTGGAGGCCACGCTCGCCGGTGGAGCCGATGTACATACCGGGGCGTTTGCGGACCGCCTCTAGGCCCTCGAGCACCGTGATCGACGAGGCGCCATACCCATCGGTGGCGGACTGGTGCAGCAGGCCGGCCTCGTCGGGCCCGGTGGAGACTGGGAGGGGCACGACAGAGGGCGTCTCGGGCATGGAGGACTGAGCTCCGCTTCCGCCCGGCAGCGCGGGCACGTCAGCAGTGGACCCTTTCGGGTTGACACCGCGGTCCACGTCGCGTCGACACGCAGGTGGCCTTCTTCTGCGCAGTGTAGCCGTTGACACCGACCGCTCCGAGCAGGAATGGCCCTGTGGACGTCCGTGGCGCGCTCGCACCCTCGCCACGTGGGGGGCCACGGGCAGCCGCTGCAAGGCGAACGGCGGGCCAGTCGCGAGACGGCGGGCGTGTCAGCCGTAGGTGTCGCGCGGGCCCCGGCCCTGCACCCTGCGCGGCCCACGCCGCCAGTCCGGCTGGACCGGACCGCGGACCACCACCTTGACCACCACGCCCGCACCCGCATGCTGGCAGATCCGGGCCTGCAGCGTTCGGGTCAGCAGCCGCAGCTGGGTCGCCCAGGCGGAAGACTCGGCGATGATCACCAGCTCACCATCGACCAAGCTGGTCGGCTGGCAATGGTCGGCGATCTCAGGGCCGACCACCTGGGCCCAGTTAGCGAGCACGCCGGCGGCCGAGCTGGTGTCCTGCCAACCCTGCTGCGCCACGAGCCGGGTGATCGCGGCGCCGAACAGCATCGGGTCGCGAGCGTCCGGACCCGACCCCGACCGGACGACCGGCGGGCGGAACCGGCGCACCACACCAGGCGCTGCCCCCTTCGCCCTGGCGGCCGCCTTTGCCTGGGACAGCGCGGCCCGGACCAGATCGGGGCCCCTCAGCGGCTCATCGGACATGGGTCACCGTGCCTGCATGCACGTCGTAGCGGCCACCGGTCAACGCCTCGGGCACGTCCTGCGCGACCGCTGCGGTGACGAGCACCTGTTCGGCGCCCTGGACAAGCCCCGCGAGCCGATCCCGCCGACCCGTATCGAGCTCGGCGAACACATCGTCAAGCAACAGCACCGGCTGCCCGCCGTCCGCCCGTAGCAGTTCATACGACGCGAGCCGCAGCGCGAGCGCCACCGACCAGGACTCCCCGTGCGAGGCGTACCCCTTGACCGGCATCGTGCCGAGCGAGAGCAGCAACTCGTCCCGGTGCGGGCCGACCAGGCTGATCCCGCGCTCGACCTCCTGCGGTCGTATCCGGGCCAGCTCGGACAGCAGCGCCGCACCAAGTAATTCCCGGTCGGCTGACTCGGGCAAGCCAGCCCCAAGCGAGCTGCGGTAGGCCAACGTCGCCTCACCCTGGCCTTTGCTGACCTCACGGTAGGCCACCTCGACCAGCGGCTGCAGGTCGACCACCAGAGCCAGCCGGGCCGCCAGCAGCTCCGCCCCGGCCCGGGCGAGATGGGCATCCCAGACGTCCAACGTGCGCATGTCGCCACCCCCCGACCGCCGGGCCAGGAACGCTGTCTTGAGCAGGGCGTTGCGTTGCTTGAGCACCCGCTCGTAGTCGCTACGGACCCCAGCCAACCGAGGTGCCCGCTGCACGAGTAGGTCGTCGAGGAACCGGCGGCGCTCGGCTGGGTCGCCCCGAACCAGGGTGAGATCCTCTGGAGCGAACAGCACTGTTCTGAGGAGTCCCAACACCTCCCGTGCCCGTGGCACCGGTCCACGATTGACCCGGGCGCGGTTGGCCTTGCCGGGATTGATCTCCAGTTCCACCAGCATCGACCGGTCGTCGCGCTCCACCCGAGCCCGGACGACAGCACGTTCGCAACCCTGCCGGACCAGCGGGGCATCGGTCGCAACCCGGTGACTGGCCAGCGTCGCGACGTACAGCAGGGCCTCGACGATGTTGGTTTTGCCCTGGCCGTTGGGCCCGACGAACGCCGTCGTGCCAGGCATGAGCTCCAAGTCGAGGTGCCCCCAGGACCGAAAGTCGGTCAGTGAGAGCTGGCTGACGTGCACCCGACTAGCTGGGTTCTGCGCCCAGGCCGGTGCCGGAGGTGCCACGGTCGCGGCTGCTGGTCGCATCCGGTGGCTCCTGCGACGCCGGGGCAGCGGTGCCGGCTCCCGGTGCGTCGGCCCCCTTGCCGACCAACCCGGCGGCGGTCACAGCATGACCGCCAAACTGATTGCGCAGTGCGGCGACCACCTTCATGGAAGGCGAGTCGTCCTGACGGGAAGCGAAGCGGGCGAACAGCGCCGCGGTGATGACCGGCAACGGAACGGCATGATCAATCGCCGCCTGCACCGTCCATCGGCCTTCACCGGAATCTTCGGCATAACCGCGAAGGGCCGACAGATCGGCGTCGGCGTCGAGCGCGTTCACCATCAGATCGAGCAACCAGGACCGGATGACTGTCCCCTGCTGCCAGCTCTTCACCACCGCTGGGACATCGGTGATCAGGGCGGTCGCCATCATCAGCTCCCAGCCCTCGGCGTAAGCCTGCATCAGGCCATACTCGATGCCGTTGTGCACCATCTTGGCAAAGTGCCCGGCGCCGACCGCCCCGGCGTGCACGAAGCCGCTGTCGCCGGTCGGTTTGAGAACGTCGAAGAACGGCTGGACGCGCGCGACGTGCGCCGGCTCGCCACCGACCATCAACGCGTAGCCCTCAGTGAGCCCCCAGACCCCGCCGGACACCCCCGCGTCGACGAAGCCGATCTTGAACCTGGCCAGGTCGACTGCATGCCGCTGGTCGTCGGTGTAGCGCGAGTTGCCGCCGTCCACAATCACGTCGCCCGGCGCCAAGAGCTGGCTCAGGGCGTCGATGGTCTCGTATGTCGGGTCGCCGGCCGGCACCATCACCCACACGACACGGGGGGGCTCGAGTGCCGCGACCAGCTCCGCCAGGCTGCCGACGTCCCGCGAGCCGGCAGCCCGGTCGAAGCCGACCACCTGATGACCGCCGCGGCGGAGCCGCTCGGCCATGTTGCCACCCATCCGACCGAGGCCGATCATGCCCAGCTCTGCCATGGCGTTCACCTTCACTCGTTCGTCCTTGGACGCGACCGTACGGCAGGCTCAGCCCGACAGCCGAACCGGCATGAGCAGGTAGCGGTAGTCGGCGGTGTCGCCCGAGCCCGCCGCCGGCTGGCGCTTGCCGGTCAGTACAGCCGGTCTGGTTGGGCCGGTGAACGACAGCGTCGTGGTGTCGCTGTCGACAGCCGACAGTCCGTCCAGCAGGTACTGCGGGTTGAAGGCGATGGCCATGTCCTCAGCACCCTCCCAACCGCACTCGAGCCGCTCGGACGCTTGCGCGTCATCGGCTCCGCCGGCCTCGAGCACCACCCCAGCGGCTGAGAAACCGAGCCGGACCGGGGCGTTGCGGGCGGCCACCAAGGCCACCCGCTTGACAGCTTCGACGAATGGCGCCGTAGCAATGTCGGCCACCGCTGAGCTTTCCGTGGGGAGCAGCGAGCGGTACTTCGGGAACTCACCCTCGAGCAACCGCGACGTCGTACGCCGGCCGCCGCCCTCAAAACCGATCATTCCCTCGCCGGCTCCTCCCGTGGACAGCGACAAGGTCACCTCGGGTCCGCCGGTCAACGCCTTGGCGGTCTCGGCCAGGGTCCGGGCCGGGATCAGCACTGCGGCCGTCAGGCCGGGCTGCTCAGGGTGCCACGCCAAAGTGCGTACGGCGAGTCGGTAGCGGTCGGTGGCAGCTAACGTCAGCTGCGCACCGTCGATCTCGATCCGGACCCCGGTGAGTACCGGCAACGTGTCGTCCCGGCCGGCCGCGAGCGCGACCTGGGCGACCGCGGCGGCGAAGACATCGCTCTCCAGCGAGCCTGCGGTCGTTGGCATCGACGGGAGCGCCGGGTAATCCTCGACCGGCAGGGTCGGCAGCGTGAAGCGGGCGGCGCCACAGGTCAACACCACCCGACTTCCCTCGAGCCGCAGGTCGACCGGCTGCGCCGGGAGTGACCGGACAATGTCTGCCAGCAACCGGCCTGGCACCAACGCCCGACCCGGCTCGACCGCCGTCACATCGACGGTGATCCGTGAGGACACCTCGTAGTCGAAGCCGCTGACCGACAAGCCGCCTTCGGACCCGACCTCGAGCAGCAGACCCAGCAGCACTTGCATCGGTGGCCTGACCGGCAGCGAACGCGCCGTCCAGACGACCGCGTCTGCCAGGGCGTCGCGGTCGACCCTCAGCTCCATGTCGGCTGCCTTCCAGAACAGGTGTTTGGCGTGCCTTGAACCTCGGGGGACGTTATCGGTCGAGACGACGACATCCACAGCGCGGGCTCCAGGTGAACCCCGGGGGTGGTGTCGAGGGGGAGAGTTCTAGTCGTCGTCGTAAGCGTGCGCAACATTGTGGATAACGTGCGTTGCCCCAGTTCAGCCGGTGTGGCGGGGTGTGTGGCGGCGGTGGAGGAACACCCCGTCGAACCGTGGACGACGGTGGATTGACGGCGGCAGGTCCACTGCTGTCCACCATCGGTCCACGGCACCAATCCTGTTATCCACAGCTCCGTCCCCAGGCTGTGCAACAAATCAGTGCGGCAGATCACTGTTTCGACCGGGTCTTGATCCGCTGGGTCAATTCGGCGACCTGGTTGTAGGTGGCCCGCCGCTCGGCCATCTGGCCGCGGATCTTGCGGTTGGCGTGGATCACCGTCGTGTGATCGCGACCACCGAACATCTGGCCGATTTTGGGCAGCGAAAGATCGGTGAGTTCGCGGCACAGGTACATCGCGATCTGCCGACCGGTGACGAGCACCCGGCTGCGGGAGGACCCGCAGAGGTCCTCCATAGTCAGCCCGAAATATTCCGCGGTGGCAGCCATGATCGTGGCGCCGGTGATCTCCGGCCCCCCGTCGGCGGGGATCAGGTCCTTGAGGACGATCTCGGCCAAGGACAGGTCCACCAGCTGTCGGTTCAGCGAAGCGAAGGCGGTGACCCGGATGAGCGCACCCTCCAACTCGCGGATATTGGTCGCAATCTTGCTGGCGATGAACTCGAGCACGTCGGCCGGCGCCGCCAGGCGGTCCTGCGCCGCCTTCTTGCGCAGGATGGCGATACGGGTCTCGAGGTCTGGTGGCTGCACATCGGTGATCAGGCCCCACTCGAAGCGGGTACGCAGCCGGTCTTCGAGTGTCGACAGCTGTTTGGGCGGGCGGTCCGAACTGATCACTATCTGTTTGTTGGCGTTGTGTAGCGTGTTGAAGGTGTGAAAGAACTCTTCCTGGGTGCGTTCCTTGTTTTCCAGAAACTGAATGTCGTCGACGAGCAGGACGTCGACATCGCGATAGCGCCGTTGGAAGGCGTGTTGCTTGTCGTCGCGCAGGGAGTTGATGAAGTCGTTGGTGAACTCCTCCGAACTCACGTAACGCACCCGGGCGCCGGTGAACAATCGCTGCGCGTAGTGGCCGATCGCGTGCAGCAGGTGGGTCTTGCCCAAGCCGCTTTCGCCGTAGACGAACAATGGGTTGTAGGCCTTTGCGGGGGCTTCGGCGACAGCGACCGCAGCAGCGTGCGCAAAGCGGTTCGAGGCTCCAATGACGAAGGTCTCGAAGGTGTACTTCGGATTGAGCCGGGCAGGTTCGAGAGGCTGGTCGGATCGGCCGCCGTAGGCCATTCGACCATCGCGGGTGAACGGGTCGTCGGCGACGCGGTCACGACCGGTCCCCGGCAACGCGCGCGCAGCCTCGTCCCGGCGTATGGACCGCTGTTCAGCGGCCGGGGTGGCCCGGTCGATGACGTCGTAACGGGCGGTCTGCTCGTCATAGCTGGGCTCGGATCCCGACGGCGGCTGCACAGTGACCACAACACGGATCGCCCGGCCGTACGCCGCGGAGAGTGCGCCGGCGACGACCGGGCGCAACCGACTGTCCAGCACCTCCTTGACGAAGTCGTTCGGCGCCTCGAGCAGGGCGGTGCCTTCGACCAAAGCCAGTGGACGGGTGAGGTTGACCCAGGCTCGGTGCTGCGGGGAGAGCAAATTGTCGTCGAGTCCGTCCAGGGCGTGCCGCCAGACAAGGTTCAGGTCGAGGTCTGGCGGCGACGCGGCGGCGCCTGCAGGGATCGGCTCACCGGGTTCGGACTTGGTCACGCAGGTCCTCAAAGTTGTTGGTGCGAGGGTGGCGGCACGCCGCGGTTGGCGGGCCCGTGCACTGTCCACAGCGTTGTCCACACGTTGTGGATCACGGCTGACGTCTGTGTCCGGGTGGACGGCAGCACCGGTGGCAGGTGGCGCCGCGGTGGCGTGGCTTGGCCCGAAACGACTGCTGTCGCCACGCCGGAGCGCCATCGCCATGGGTCAAGGGCAGGCCAGCAGATCCTGCTGGTTTTGCACGTTGGCCGGCCGGACGCTAACAGCAAGCCAAGACTGGTCGCAACCAGTTGTCCACAGGCTGATCAGGGTGGCTGGGCGGGTCGGGCGCACCGTGTTTGACCGGGTGCGGCGCCATCCGTACCGTGGAGCGGTCTGTGCCCGCGCGCCCACCCTGTCACGCGCTGGTCACCCGAAGCCATGGAGCCCCGTCGTGAGCAAGCGCACCTTCCAGCCGAACAACCGTCGTCGTGCAAAGACCCACGGCTTCCGGCTGCGCATGCGCACCCGCGCTGGGCGAGCCATCCTGGCCGGGCGCCGTCGCAAGGGCCGCGAGGAATTGTCGGCCTGAGCATCGGCGCCACATCGGTGGAAGCCTGGCCCGGCAGCCCAGCCACGGCCGGTCGGCACGGCCTTGCTGCAGCCCGCCCCCTGGAGTCGATGGTGCTCGCCGCCCCGCACCGCTTACATGCCCGTAGCGACTTCGCGGCAACCGTTCGGCGTGGCCGACGCGCGTCCCGGCATCTGCTCACCCTGCATTTGCTACTGGCTCCTGCGCAGGATGGCGCGGCCATGCTCCAGTCACCGCGGATTGGTCTGGTGGTTGGCAAGACGGTGGGCGGGTCCGTTGTCCGGCATCGCGTTGCGAGGCAGCTGCGACATCTGCTCCGGGATCGGGTGGGCGCATTGCCGGCCGGCGCCACCCTGGTGGTCCGGGCTGCCCCGGCTGCGGCAAGCGCTTCGAGCCACGACCTTGCTGACGACCTCGATTCCGCCTTGCACCGGCTGGTCGGGGCGGCCGCGCGATGAGGCAGCAGACCATACCGTCGCGCAGCACCCGACCACTGCTGGCCGTGCTCGGGGCCTACCGCCGTTGGCTGAGCCCGCTGCTCGGCCAGCACTGCCGGTTCGCGCCGAGTTGCAGCGCGTACGCCGCGCAGGCGCTCACCCTGCACGGGTTGGTGCGCGGCAGCTGGCTTGCCATACGCCGGCTCGGCAGGTGCCATCCGTTTCATCCCGGCGGGCACGACCCGGTGCCGCCCGGACGTTCTGCGACCATGAGAGCGACGCCTCCCCACAGCGCTGGAGCCATCCCGTGAGTTTGCTCGACACCCTCGCCGTCCCGGTCGCCACCGTGCTCAAGAGCATCCACGCCGGGTTGTCGACGTTCCTCTCGCCCAGTAGCGGACCGGCCTGGGGGTTGTCGATCGTGCTGCTGACCATCACGGTCCGGCTGCTGCTGTTCCCGCTGTTCGTCAAGCAGATCAAGAGCCAGCGCCGGATGCAGGAGCTGGCTCCGAAGATCAAGGACTTGCAGGGCAAACATAAGGGCGACCGCGAGACGCTCAACACCGAGCTGATGAAGCTCTACAAAGATCACGGCGCCAACCCGATCTCGGGTTGCCTGCCATTGATCCTGCAACTGCCGGTCTTTTTTGCGCTATTCCGAACGATGAATGAGTTTCGACCCAAGCACGGGACGTTCGAAGCCAAGTTCGGCCTGTCCTCGCAGCTGCTCGAGCAAGGGGCGCACGCCAAGGTCTTCGGCGCGCCGATCTCGGCGGCATTCAACTCCAGCGCCAGCTTGCTCCACCAACTGGGTGGTAACAGCACCAACGTCCGGATCGTCGCCGCGACGATGATTGTGGTAATGGGGGCATCGACCTTCTACACCCAGCGCCAGATGATGGCGCGCAACACTCCTGGCGACGCCCAGCAGGCGCAGGTACAGAAGGTCCTGCTCTACGTGCTGCCACTGTCGTTCGCTTTCTTTGGCTTCAGTTTCCCAGTTGGCGTGTTGCTCTACTGGCTCACCACCAACATCTGGTCGATGGGTCAGCAGGCCTGGGTCATCAAGCGGATGCCGCCGGTCGTCCCCGGCGCCACCGGCACGCCGCCACCGGGACGCTCTGGTGGGCCGGCCGGCAAGGGCGCGCAGCCGCCGGCAGCCAAGTCCGGGTCGTCAGCGAAGGACACCCCGGTGACAAGGGCCCTCGAACCAGCCGCCGGCTCGGTCATCACCGCAGCGCCCGCCGGCGGGTCCACTGTCACCGTCGGTGCTCCCGCGGCCGACGTCCCTGGCCCAAAGGTCGTCGACCGCCGCCCGCAGGGCAGCCGGAAACGCAAGACCGGGGCCACCCGTCGTGGTGGGCGTCGATAGCGCTGGAACCCGCCCGTGCCGGCCCCGCCCCACATTTGCCACCTCCACAGCAAAGGAAGACCGCAGCCCGTGACCGAGACCAGCGCCCCCCTCACCGAGCCAAGCGACCACCCCGCGGCGCAGGGGCAGGACCTACTCGTGCAGGAAGGCGACATCGCCGGTGACTACCTCGAGCGGCTGCTCGACATCGCCGACGTCGACGGGGACATCGACATGGACGTCGAAGGCGAGCGGGCCGTCGTGGCCATCGTCGGCGACGGCCTGACCGCGCTGGTCGGCAGCGGTGGCCAAACCCTCGATGCGCTGCAGGAGCTCACCCGGCTGGCGGTCGTCCAGCAGACCGGTGTCCGTAGCCGGTTGATGCTCGACATCGGTGGCTACCGTGCGCAGCGCAAGGTCGAGCTGGCCGAGATCGGCACCCGGACCGCTCACCGGGTCCTCGAGGACGGTCAACCCGCCAAGCTCGCCTCGATGACCCCGTTCGAGCGCAAGGTGATCCACGACTCGATCGCCGCGATCGCCGGCGTACACAGCGAGTCCGAGGGCGTCGAACCCGAGCGTCGGGTCGTGGTCCTGCGTGATGCCGTTCCCGTTGACGCGGACCCGCGCGACACGGCGTGACCAGCCCGGCTCTGCTCGTCCCCGACGCGGCACCGGCCGTCTTCGGAGCGGCCTTGCCATCAGTCCAGGCGTACGCCGCGCTCCTGGCCGGCCCCGGCGTCGAGCGCGGCCTGCTCGGCCCACGTGAGGCGCCGCGGCTCTGGGAGCGCCATCTGCTCAACTGCGCCGGGCTGTCCGAGCTCATCGAAGATGGCTCGGTCGTGCTCGACCTGGGCTCCGGCGCGGGCCTTCCGGGCATCGTGCTGGCGCTGCTGCGGCCGCAGATCCAACTGGTGCTCGTCGAGCCACTGCTGCGGCGGGCGACCTTTCTGACCGAGGTGGTCCAGACGCTCGGCCTGCGCACCGTCGTAGTGCGGCGGGCCCGCGCCGAAGAGCTGCACGGCGCCGTCGAGGTCGACGTCATCACAGCGAGAGCCGTTGCGCCACTGGAGCGTCTCGGCGGCTGGGCGATGCCGCTGCTGCGCCCCGGGGGGCGCCTGCTGGCTTTGAAGGGAGAGCAGGCCCAGGCTGAGCTCGACGCGGCGTTGCCGGTGTTGCGCCGGGTGGGTGCGGCCTCGGCCGACGTGGTCCAGGTTGGGTCGGTCACCTTGTCAACCGACTCGCGGGTGGTTGTCGCTACCCGCAGCGCCGCCGCCGGCCTGCGGGTCCGCGCGGGTGGCCGTCCGTCGTCGGCCCGGCCCGGCGGGATCTCGGCGACCAGCAAGCGCAAGGACCACCGGTGAGCGAGCTCGGCTGGCCTGGCGACACGGCGCCGTCGGCCGAGGAACTGCTCGGCTGGCCGCCACGCCGCCCGCCCGCTGTTAGGCCCGCCCCTGCGCCGGTGGCAGCGCCCGCCGCCGCCGCTCCGCCGCCGACCACCGCCCCCCCGGTGGCTCTCCAGCCGGGGCCCCCCGGGCCGGCCACCGTCGGGTCGGCCACCGTCGGGTCGGACCATTCGACCGACGCGCAGCCCGCGGATCGGCTGCGCGAGTCGCTGCGCGACGAGACGCCCATCGGCACCCAGGCGGCTGCGGCGCTGCGGGTCCGGTCCGGCAGCGAGGTCTTCCCCCGGCCCGCCCATCGCCGGGTCATCACGGTGGCGAACCAGAAAGGGGGCGTCGGGAAGACGACAAGCACCGTCAACCTGGCAGTGGCGCTCGCCTTGCACGGCAGCACCGTGCTGGTCATCGACCTCGACCCGCAGGGCAACGCGAGCACCGCTCTCGGGGTGCCGCACCACAGCGGCATCCCGGATGTCTACGACGTGCTCATCGACTCGACCCCGATCGCCGAGGTGGTGCAGGAAGCGGCCGGGATCGCCCGGTTGCGCTGCGTACCGGCCACGATCGACCTGGCCGGCGCCGAGATCGAGCTGGTCAGCGTGGTGGCTCGCGAATCCCGGCTGCAGCGTGCCATTGCGGCGTACTGCGAGGGGCCGGGCGCCGACGTCGACTACATCTTGGTCGACTGCCCACCGTCGCTCGGGTTGCTGACCGTCAACGCGATGGTGGCCACCGATGAGGTGCTCATTCCGATCCAGTGCGAGTACTACGCGCTTGAAGGGTTGAGCCAACTGCTCACGAACATAAAACTCATCGAGCGGCACCTGAATCCCGTGCTAGCTGTCTCGACGATCCTGCTCACGATGTACGACTCCCGAACCAACCTGGCGAACCAGGTCGCGCAAGATGTGCGCGACCATTTTCCCGAGCAGGTACTCGCGACACTCATCCCGAGGTCGGTGCGGATCTCCGAGGCTCCCAGCTATGGTCAGACCGTGATCAGTTACGACCCAAATTCATCCGGATCGCTGTCCTATCTCGAAGCTGCAGCCGAAATCGCCCGAAGAGGAGCCCCGCACTGATGGCCACACCGAAGAGAACGGGACTGGGGCGTGGCATTGGAGCGCTCATCCCGAGCGACCTTGGCAGTCCTGCCCGCCCGGTCGACGTATTCTTCCCTACCTCCTCGGCCGAGGCGGCCGATGTGGTGGCAGACCAACTCGTGAGTGTTCCCGGTGCGAGACTGGCAAACCTCTCCCCGGGCGACATCTCTCCGAACGCCGCGCAGCCTCGGACGACCTTCGTGCAGGAGGACCTCGACGAACTCGTCGCGTCCATCCGCGAGGTCGGGGTGCTGCAGCCGATCGTGGTCCGCCCGATCGTGGGCGCGCCGGCCGGCCAGCCCCAGTACGAGCTGGTCATGGGCGAGCGTCGACTGCGGGCGAGCAAGCTGCTCGGACTCGAGAGCATCCCGGCCGTAGTCAAGAACACCGCGGATGACGCGATGCTGCGGGATGCCCTGCTCGAGAACCTGCACCGTGCAAACCTCAACCCGCTGGAGGAGGCCTCCGCTTACCAGCAGCTTCTGGCCGACTTCGGCATCACGCAGGACCAACTCGCCACGCGCATCGGCCGGTCCCGCCCGCAGATCACCAATACGATCCGTCTTCTTCGGCTTCCGATCGGGGTGCAGAACCGCGTAGCGGCAGGGGTGTTGAGCGCGGGGCATGCTCGCGCCATTCTCTCCGCCGGTGACGAGGGCACGATGGAGCGTCTCGCCGACAAGATCGTCAACGAGGACCTCTCGGTGCGTGCTGCAGAAGCAGCAGCCGGGATGATGACGACGAAGCCGTCCCGGACGAGCAAACCGAGTGCGGGTCGCCGCCAGGGTCATCTCGATGAGATCGCCGACCGGCTGGCCGACCGGCTCAATACCCGAGTGAAAGTAAGCCTCGGCTCGACCAAAGGTACCATTGTGATCGACTTCGCGACGGTGGCCGATCTCAACCGGATCCTCGCAGAGCTTAACGAACCAGGTTTCGGCTAAAGTCCCGGTCAGAGCAGTATTACGGCCCTACTGCGAGTCGCGGATAGCCGCCTCGGCGAGGGCAGAGTAGACCCAGCCGATGTCGTGTCCTGCGGCCTCTAACGCCAAGGGAAGCAGGGATGTCTCGGTGAGCCCGGGCAGCACATTCGCTTCGAGGAACCACGGTATTCCCGCGGCATCCACGATGAGGTCGATGCGGGAGATGTGACGCAGGCCCAGCGTTCGGTGGGCGAGAAGCGCCACTTCGGCAGCCGTCTCCGAGACCTCCGCGCTCAGTCGCGCCGGGGTGTAGAACCGGGTCTCGCCGGCATTATATTTCGCTTCGAAACTGTAGACGCCAGAGAGGGGCTGGATCTCCACGGCGGGCAGGGCGACGGGACCGTCTCCCGTGTCGATCACACTAATCGCGATCTCGGTGCCGACAACGCGGTGTTCCACGATCGCGACGTCACAGTAGGTGTAGGCATCCACCATGGCGCGAGGAAGATCGTCACGGTTGTCTACAAGGGTGACGCCCTGGGCAGAGCCGCCCTGGGCAGGCCTCACCACGAGGGGCACGGGGAGGCTGTCGGAAAGGCTGTCGAGCACGCTCTTCGCTCCGAGCTCGCGGAAGGCATCGCGGGAGAGGGCGATCGAAAGCGGCGTCGACACACCGGCGCGCGACACGAGCACCTTGGCGGTCGGCTTATCCCAAGCGAGACGGGCCGAGTCCG
>JAYUMN010000180.1:0-2628 GCA_043762595.1 Frankiales bacterium | reverse complement strand
AGGGGTCTAAGGGCCCGAGGGTTCTTTCGTGCTGAAGTACGCCGCTCGTCGACGGAGGTGGTGGTGCCTGCGGTCGCGGGGTTGGGGGTTTGGGTCGGTCGCGGTAGCGGCTGCTCGGTAGAAGTAGGTCTTTCCTACTTCGATGAGGACGAGATAGGCGAGCACCATCCCTATCAGCGCTGCGAAGAACGCGGAGGGCAGGGGCTGGAAGCCCAGGGCGTGGGCGACCGGGGTGGACGGCAGGACGGCCCCGATCGCGACGACCCCGAGGGCGCTGACGGTGATCGGCAGGCTGGGGTGGCTGCGGAAGAAGGGCACTCTTCGGGTGCGGATCGCGAAGATCACCAGGGTCTGGGTGGCGAGGGACTCGACGAACCAGCCGGAGCGGAACTGGGCTGGTCCGGAGTGAAAGACCCAAATCATGACGCCGAAAGTGACGAAGTCGAAGACCGAGCTGAGCGGGCCGAAGAAGAACATGAAGCGGCGAATGAAGGCGAGGTCCCAGTGCGAGGGGCGGCGTAGCTGCTCTTCGTCGACGTTGTCGGTGGGGATGGCGAGCTGGCTGGTGTCGTAGAGCAAGTTGTTGAGCAGGATCTGCGAGGGGAGCATTGGCAGGAACGACAGGAACAGCGACGCTCCAGCGGCGGAGAACATGTTGCCGAAGTTGCTGGAGGTACCCATCAGCACGTACTTGATGGTGTTGGCGAAGATCCTTCTTCCCTCGGCGACGCCGTCAGCCAGCACGTCGAGGTTCTTCTCCAGGAGGATCACGTCGGCAGCGTCCTTGGCGACGTCGGTGGCCGAGTCGACGGAGATGCCGACATCGGCGGCGTGCAGGGCGAGCGCGTCGTTCACGCCGTCGCCGAGGAACGCGACACCGCGGCCACTTAGGCGCTGGACCTTGACGATCCGGGCCTTGTCTTGTGGGCTCACTCGGGCGAAGACGGTGGTCGCCGTGATGGCTTTGGCCAGTTCGAGATCGTCCATCGCCTCGATCTGGACGCCGGTCAGGGACTGGTGGCCGTGCAGGCCGAGGTCGTTGCAGACCTTGGCGGCGACGGCGGCGTTGTCTCCGGTGACGACCTTGACCGTGATGCCCAGGGCAGCGAGGCGCGAGAGGGCCTGCGCGGCGTCAGACTTGGCAGGGTCGAGGAACACGAGCAGGCCCAGAAGCGTGAGGCCAGCCTCGTCGGCAGGCGTTGGGGGTGCATGGGAGCTGGTGGTCCGGGTGGCGACAGCCACGACCCGGTTGCCGGCCGTGAACTCCGCCTGCAGTGCAGAGGTCGCTTGGGTGGACACCCCGACGCATCGGGGCAGGACGCTCTCTGGCGCACCCTTGGTGATGAGCCGTCGTGTGCCGTCCCGGTCCTCGACCAGCACGCTGACCATGCGCCTGTCGTGGTCAAAGGGAAGAGTGGCCAGCCGTTTCTCAGCCGTGATCTGGTCGCGCATCCGGGTCGTGTCGGGGGCGTTCCATAGTGCGAGGTCCAACGCATCGGCACCTACGACGGGGGAGGTGCTCTCGGTGCATAGCAGGCCGTCGCGTAGTACTTCCTCCGAGGTGGAGAGCCCGACGGGAATGGCACGGGAGTACGCGGTGGTGCCCTCGGTGAGTGTGCCGGTCTTGTCGGTGAACAGCACCTCGATGTCGCCGAGGTCCTCGATGCAGACCAGTCGCTTGACCAGGACCTTCTTGCGGCTCATGCGACGGGAACCCGCGGCGAGGCTGGTGGAGACCACCGCCGGGAGCAGCTGGGGGGTGATGCCGACGGCGATGGCGAGCGAGAACAGCAGCGCGTCCAGGATCGGCTTGTTCAGGGCAACGTTGATGACGAAGATCGCGGTGGTGAGGCTGCCGGCCACGTAGACCAGGAGAAGTGAGAACCGACGCAGGCCGATCTGGAACTCGGTCTCGAGTAGGCGGGTCGCAAGACCTGCGGCGATGGTGCCGAACTCAGTTCTTGGCCCCGTGGACACCACGACTCCGGTGGCCTCGCCTGTGTGGACGACAGTCCCCATCAGCGCGCAGCTCGTCAGCTCTGCCAGCGGGCTCCCGCGCCGGACCTGCTCTGCGTTCTTCTCCACCGGCAGCGACTCGCCGGTCAGGACCCCCTCGACACACTCCAGGCCGCTGACGTGGAGCAGGCGCAGGTCGGCTGGGATAACGTCGCCGAGACGTAGTCGCACGATGTCACCGGGGACGAGTTGGGTGACGTCCACCGAGGCAGGCGTTCCGGCGCGCACGACGATGGCCATGTGGTGAATCTGGGAGTGGAGCGCTTCGGCGGCTTTCTCTGCTCGGGCCTCGTTCACGAAGCCCAGCCCGACCGACAGCGCGACGATGCCCGCGATGATCAGGGCACTGCTGCGCTCTCCCACCAAAAACGAAACCGTTGCAGCCGCGAGGAGCAGAGCAAGCAGCGGCGAGCGCAGCTGACGCAACAGGACGGGGAGCAGTCTTGCTTGGTGTGACGAGACGGCGTTGGGTCCCCACACCGACTGTCGCTGAGCGACCTCTTGCGCCGATAGACCGACCTCGGCTCGCACCCCGAGGTCGTCCAAGACCTCAGCGCACGAACGACCGGCGGCGCGCCTGACCCCTTCGAGGTTGGCTTCGCGCTGCGGCGC
>JAYUMN010000179.1:0-7211 GCA_043762595.1 Frankiales bacterium | reverse complement strand
GAGCTCGACCTGTCGACGATCGTGCCGAGCTTGGCCGGACCCAAGCGCCCGCAGGACCGGGTGCCGCTCACCGACGCCAAGGCGATGTTCCGCACCGCGCTGCGCGACTACGCCGCCACCGGCAACGGCCACAGCGCCGTCACCGACGGCGGGATCGACGAGTCCAGCGCCGAGTCCTTCCCGGCCAGCGACCCGGCGGCGGCGTACGAGAGCAAGCCGAGCGACCAGCCGGTCAGCGTCAACGTCGGGCCGGTCGGTGACCGGCCGAGCAATCCAGTGGCGGCGACCCTGGCGACCGGCGACCGGGTGCAGCTCGACCACGGCGCCGTCGCGATCGCCGCCATCACCTCCTGCACCAACACCAGTAATCCCTACGTCATGGTCGCCGCGGGGCTGCTCGCCAAAGCTGCGGTCGAGAGGGGGCTATCGAGCAAGCCGTGGGTCAAGACGACGCTCGCGCCGGGCTCGAGGGTCGTCACCGACTACTACGAGAAGGCCGGCCTCAACCCGTATCTGGACAAGCTGGGCTTCAACACCGTCGGCTACGGCTGCACCACTTGCATCGGCAACAGCGGTCCGCTCCCGGAGGAGGTCAGCGCCGCCGTCAACGAGGGTGACCTGGCCGTGGTCAGCGTGCTGTCCGGCAACCGCAACTTCGAGGGTCGGATCAACCCCGACATCAAGATGAACTACCTGGCCAGCCCGCCGCTCGTGGTCGCCTACGCCCTGGCCGGCACGATGGACCTGGACCTCACGACCGAGCCGCTCGGCACCGGCACCGACGGCAACCCGGTCTACCTCAACGACATCTGGCCGACCGCGGGCGACGTCGCCCGGGTCGTCGGCGAGGCGATCACCGAGCAGATGTATGCCGACTCCTACCGGAACGTCTTCGCCGGCGACGACCGCTGGAAGGCGATCGAGGTCCCCGGCGGCGACGCGTTCGCCTGGGACCCCGAGAGCACCTATGTCCGCAAGCCGCCGTACTTCGACGGCATGCAGCGTGAGCCGGCTGCCCTCACCGACATCACCGGCGCCCGCGCGCTCGCCGTGCTCGGCGACTCGGTGACGACCGACCACATCAGCCCGGCCGGGTCGATCAAGGGCAGCTCACCCGCCGGCAGCTATCTCACCGCGCACGGCGTCGCCCCGAAGGACTTCAACAGCTACGGCAGCCGCCGAGGCAACCACGAGGTGATGATCCGCGGGACGTTCGCCAACATCCGCCTGCGCAACCAGCTCGCCCCTGGCACCGAGGGCGGCGTCACGACCAAGGACGGCGAGGTCGTCTCCATCTACGAGGCCTCGGTTGCGTACGCCGGGGAGGGTGTCCCCCTCGTCGTGCTCGCCGGCAAGGAGTACGGCTCGGGCTCGTCGCGGGACTGGGCCGCAAAAGGGACCGCACTGCTCGGCGTACGCGCCGTCATCGCCGAGTCATACGAGCGGATCCACCGCTCCAACCTGATCGGGATGGGCGTGCTGCCTCTGCAGTACACCGGCGGGGACACCGCGAGCTCGCTGGGCCTGACCGGGCACGAGGTGTTCACGATCGAGGGCATCGCCGACACCGAGACGGTGCCGCGCGAGTTGACCGTGCAGGCTGACGACAAGCGTTTCCGAGTCACTGTGCGGATCGACACGCCCGGCGAGCAGGGCTACTACCGGCACGGCGGGATCATGCCGTTCGTGCTGCGCTCGCTGCTCTAGCCGGCGCGGTTCCGGCGCCCCTCGACGGGGAACGCCGGTGGCCTCCCGAGTGTTGAAGGGATGGGGCCCAGGCCCCAGACCTTCGAGCGTGAAGGACCGCCCGTGACGCTTCCTGCCAGCGCCCGCTCCACCGGCTCGCGAGTCCGCCGCGCGAGCAAGACGACACGTGTCCGCGTCGCCGAGTCGGCGCTGCTGGCGGTGCCGCAGGAGGCGCCCGCGGTGGCGTCTGACGAGCCGGCGCCGGCCCAGGGCCCAGTACCTGGCCAGCTGCTGACAGCACCCTTGGTGGACCTCGACGACGAGGAGGACGACGACACCCCCGCCGACTCCGACGATGCGAACGACGATGACGACGATGACGACAAACCGCTCGCCGCCGAAGGCGAGGTCGGGATCTCGACCGACCTGGTGCGCGCCTACCTCAAGGAGATCGGCAAGACCCCGCTGCTCACCGCCGAGCAGGAGGTCGAACTTTCGCAACGGATCGAGGCCGGCCTGTTCGCCACGGAGAAGCTGCGGCTGGCCGAACGCGGCGAGGGCGCCGCGGGGTCGGCCACCTTCCGGCGCGACCTCGCCGAGCTGGTCCGCGACGGCGACCGCGCCAAGCGGCACCTGCTGGAGGCCAACCTGCGCCTGGTGGTGTCGATCGCCAAGCGCTATCTCGGTCGCGGCATGTTGTTCCTGGACCTCATCCAGGAGGGCAACCTGGGGCTGATTCGGGCGGTCGAGAAGTTCGACTACACCAAGGGCTACAAGTTCTCGACCTACGCAACCTGGTGGATCCGGCAAGCCATCACCCGGGCGATGGCCGACCAGGCCCGCACCATCCGCATCCCGGTGCACATGGTCGAGCAGATCAACAAGCTCACCCGCATCCAGCGCGAGTTGCTGCAGTCCCTCGGCCGCGAGGCAACCCCGGAGGAGTTGGCCAGGGAGCTCGATCTGACCCCGGCGAAGGTCGTCGAGATCCAGGGTTACGCCCGCGAGCCGGTCTCGCTCGAGACGACCATCGGCGACGACCAGGACAGCAATCTCGGTGACTTCATCGAGGACGCAGACGCCCCCATCGCCTCGGAAGTCGTGTCCTACGGGCTGATGCAGGAACAGCTGGGCGACGTCCTGCGCACCCTCACCGAGCGCGAGGCCGCGGTCGTCAAGATGCGGTTCGGCCTCGTCGACGGTCAGCCCCGCACGCTCGACGAGATCGGCCGAGAGTTCGGGCTGACCAGAGAGCGGATTCGGCAGATCGAGAGCAAGACGCTGTCCAAGCTCCGGCACCCCTCCCGGTCGCAGAAGCTCCGGGACTACCTCGACTGAGGCGTCGGGCGCTGTCCGGGCGTCCACCTGCCAGCCGGTTCCGGAACACCCCCACATCGAGGATCGTTGTGCTGGCAGTGACCAGGCCCCGAAGGACGCGCCTCGACACGCCTGGCGCCGCCACCCGGCGGCGTGGGACCATGCACCCGTAGGCCAGCCCGGCAACCGGGCACTTAGCCCGATCCCGTGCCCCGGCCACGGCGCACGGTGCACGCCCCCACCGCAGACCACCACCAATCCAGGAGACGTTCATGCCCACCGCCGCCCACCCCGCCGACGTCGTCCAGGCGCTGGTCGAGCGTGCGCAGGTCGAGGGACAGCTCTCCCTCACGCAGCTGCGCGACACCTTCGACTCGGCCGGCATCGGACCGGACGAGGCCCGGGCGGTGCTACGCCGGCTGACCGAGAGCGGGATGGTCATCGGCACCGAAGAGCCCAAGCCGGCCCGCGTACGCCGCGCCCCGGCCCGATCTGGCACCGCCCGCCCGACCGCTGCCGCCGCGGGCCCCAGGCTGGTCCCGGCGGCTGCCCCCGCGACGACCGGCGCCGGCCCGGCGGTGCCCGACGCCCCGATCACCGCAGCCGCTCAGCAGCAGCCGATCGCCGCGCCGGCCGAGGACGAGGCCGCCGTGCCGGTCGTCGCCGACGAGGACGTACCGCTCACGATTGACGAGCCGCCGCCAGGTATCGACCTGGTCAAGGCCTATCTGCGCGAGATCGGTCGGGTCCCGCTGCTGACCGCAGTGGAGGAGGTCGACCTCGCCAAGCGCATCGAGGCCGGCCTGTTCGCCGTCGAGAAGCTGCGTCAGCACACCGCCGGCGAGAGCAAGCTGCCGATCGCGCTGCGCCGTGACCTGGCTGAGCTCGCCCGCGACGGTGAGCGGGCCAAACGCCACCTGCTCGAGGCCAACCTGCGGCTTGTGGTGTCGCTGGCCAAGCGCTATCAGGGCCGCGGCCTGGATCTGCTCGACCTGGTGCAGGAGGGCAACCTCGGCCTCGTGCGCGCGGTCGAGAAGTTCGACTACGCCAAGGGCTACAAATTCTCGACGTATGCGACGTGGTGGATCCGGCAGGCGTTGCAGCGGGCGCTGGCCGATCAGGGCCGCACCATCAGGGTGCCGGTGCACATGGCCGAGCTCATCACCAAGGTGACCCGGGTGCGTCGCGAGCTCACCCAGACCCTGGGCCGCGACCCTTCGAGTGAGGAGATCGGCCTGCCCCTCGAGATGACCGCGGCCAAGGTCGAGGAGATCATCGCGTTCGGTCGCGACACGCTTTCGCTGCAGAGCCCGGTGGGCGACGACGAGGCGACGTTAGGCGACTTCATCACCGACTCCGAGTCCGTCGACCCGGTCGCTGCGGTGGAGATGCAGATGCTGCAAGGCCAGCTCGCCGAAGTGCTCGGTTCACTCCCCGAGCGCTCGGCGGTCGTGATGCGGATGCGCTTCGGTCTCGACGACGGTCGCCCGCGCACCCTCGATGAGGTCGGTCGGCACCTGGGCCTGACCCGCGAACGGATCCGCCAGATCGAGCGGGACACCCTGGCGGAGTTGCGCGCCGGTGGTCGGGCGGAAGGCCTGCGGGAGTACGTCGCCTAGCTGTGGGCATCCCACCCACCGGCGCGCTGCAGGACCTCCGAGCCGCTAGGTGGGTGGCAGGTCGCCCCGATCTGCCGGCCGGTACGTCGGGGCGTTGCAGTCCCCGACCATCGGTTCGTCCACTCAGCTGCGAGACATAGCTTGCGTCGATCGGCGTCCGGGCGTGCCGCACCGCGTTCGTGGCCGACCCGAAGGTAGGACGAGCGAGTCCTCGGCCAGAGCGACGCTGGGTGGGCCTGCCCAACAACGGCTCGCGCCCTACGGGTCGCCCGCACGCTGGGGTCCAGCGACCTGGCCCGCTGTCGGCACACGAGACGACCCCCTTGTCTCATCGTTGCGCTCGCACATCGACCTCGCGAGCGGGCGACGGCAGCACACCTGCGACGATGGGGGCGTGCAGGCAGGTGACGCGATCCACACCTACCGACTGCGCCAGGGTCGGACCTCGCGCACCTCGCTGGCCGACCTCGAGCGGCTCCGGCCCAGACTCGGCTGTCCGCAGGCAGACCTGCTGGACCCGCACCAGGTCTTCGGTCGGGTCGCCCCGCTGGTCGTCGAGATCGGCTCAGGCATGGGCGAGGTGACGACCGCGATGGCTGCCGCGCAGCCCGAGGTCGACATCGTCGCCGTCGAGGTGCACCGAGCCGGCGTCGCGGCCCTGCTGCAACGACTCGATGCCGCGCACCTGACCAACGTGCGGGTCGTCGAGGGCGACGCAGTCGCGTTGCTCGGCGACGTCATCGCGCCCTCGTCGCTGACCGAGGTCCGGGTGTTCTTCCCCGACCCCTGGCCCAAGGCCCGACACGCCAAGCGCCGGCTGCTCAGCCCCGCCTTCGCCCGGCTGGTGGCCAGCCGCCTCGTGCCCGGAGGGCGCCTGCACGTCGCGACCGATTGGCCCGCGTACGCCGCGCAGGCGGTCGAGGTGCTGGCGCCGGTGCTCGACACCCAGCGCATCGAGCGACCGCCGACCCGGCCGGTGACCCGGTTCGAACAGCGCGGGCTGGCGGCCGGGCGGGCGTCGTACGACGTGGTGGGGGTCAGGCGCGACCGGCCGCCAGGCGACTGAGCCCGAGACAGAGCGGGGTGCCGGCGGCGGCGTACCGACCCGGGCCGTCGCAGGCATCGACCGGTCGTGTAAAAACAGACGTCTCCCATCCGTGACCCTGGAAAGGCAGCTATGAGCGACCAGAACCGGCAGAACACCACCTTCCCGAGCGGCGGGGGCACCGCGCACGGGTATCTGGCCGTGCCCGAGTCGGGTAGCGGCCCCGGCGTCATCGTGATTCAAGAGTGGTGGGGCCTCACCGACCACATTGCAGACATCGCCGACCGGCTCGCCAAGGAAGGCTTCGTCGCCCTCGCCCCCGACCTCTACGGTGGCAAGACCGCCCATGACGCCGACGAGGCCGGCCAGCTGATGATGTCGCTGCCGGTCGACCAGGCCGCCAGGGACCTGGGCGGCGCAGTCGACTTCCTGCTCGCGCACAGGGCCGTCACCTCGAGCAAGGTCGGGGCTGTCGGCTTCTGCATGGGCGGCGGCTTCGTGCTGCTGCTCGCCGCCCAGCAGGGCGACAAGATCGGTGCGGCCGTGCCCTTCTACGGCGTCGGCCCCGGCGACCCGAAGTCCTACGCCGGCGTCACCGCGGCCGTCCAGGGACACTACGGGTCGACTGACGACTTCTATCCGGCGGAGGCCGCCAGACAGCAGGAGCAGCAGCTCCGCAGCGAGTCCGGCGCACCGGTCGAGTTCTACTTCTACAACGCCGGTCACGCCTTCCACAATGACGAGAACCTGCTGGGCACCTACAGCGAGGCCGACGCCAAGCTGGCCTGGTCCCGCACCGTGGAGTTTCTGCGCAGCCAGCTCAGCTGACCGACCCGCGCAATCGGCCGGCACCCCCGAACAGGGTGTCGGCCGATTCGGCGTACTTGGTGCGGTGTCAGTCGTGCGGTGTCAGTCGTGCGGTGTCAGTCGTCCTCGGTGGACGGCTCGTCGTCGGCAGCCCGGACCCAGCCGGTGGTCCGCTTCTTGGGCTCGGTGGCCGTTGCCACGGGGGCCACAGCCGGCGAGGCGACCTGCACACCGGCCTGCGAGAGCCACTGGCGCTGGGTCTCGAGCGAGGCCTCCAGCTCGCCGGTGGGGCGACCGGCAGCGCGGGCCTTGTCGAGCTTGCCCTCGAGCTCGCCGACCTTCTCGCGCAGCCGCACCACGAACGGTGACTCCTGCCTGGGCGCGGCGGCCGACCCGGCGCTGCGGAACGTCTCCTCGACGGCTGCCATCCGGTCTTCGAGCGAACGCATGGCGTCGCGCGGCACCTTGCCGACGGCCTCCCAGCGCTCACCCAGCTTGCGCAGCGCGGCCTTGCCCCGGTCCACTGCCGACGCGTCGAGCGCCTCGGCCTCGGCGAGGATGTCCTCCTTCTGCTTCTGGTTCCCGCGGAACTCCTCGTCCTGCTCGGCGAAGGAGGCGTTGCGGGCACTGAAGAACCGGTCCTGGGCGCCCTTGAAGGACTCCCACAGAGCATCCTCGACCTCGCGTGGGGCGCGGCCGGCGGCTTTCCAGTCGGCCATCAGCTGCTTGTAGCGGTC
>JAYUMN010000178.1:0-6356 GCA_043762595.1 Frankiales bacterium | reverse complement strand
GGTCGGCATGGTCAGCCCGGGAACGCCTTACGGCCGGCGTCGGCGACCTGGTCGTCCTGGTCGACGATCCTGGCGCTGACCCCGACAACGGCCGGCGATCTCACCGGCCGCGGTGTGCCACAGCACCCCCGCCCTAGACCACCAGCTTGCCCTCGCTGGTCGCCTCGATCCCAGACAACCGCTGGCCGGGCTGCACTAGCGAGGGAAGGTCCTTGGTGCGGTCTGGAAGTGGTCTGCCGTCAGCGCCTTTTTCTGCGAAATGTCCACACCGATCAACTTCGTACCGTCCCTCGAGGCGAATGCGACGAGGTTGGCCCCATCGTCCACCCTCGCGATGTTCATCGGCTGCCCGATGGAGTCCTCCTCTTTCCAGCACGCCGCGATGATCGGCTCGGCCTGCTCGAGCGTGATCCGCCTGCACACGGCGCCTCCTGTTGCGAATGGGTGGCGCGGGACGAGGGCCGGGTCAGAAGACCCGGATCGCGACCTCAGCCGGAGCACCGAGCAGCGCGTCGATCTCGTCGTCGAGCTTGACGAGGGTGAGGGAGGCCCCGGCCATGTCCAGCGAGGTGCAGTACTCGTTGACGTAGCTGCGGGTGACGGTGATGCCCTTCTCGGCGAGCTGCTGGTGGGCGCGCCGGAACAGGATGTAGAGCTCGCTGATCGGCGTGCCGCCCAGGCCGTTGACCATCAGTGCAACCCGGTCGCCCGAGGAGTAAGGCAGGTCGGTGACGATAGCGTCCAGCAGCTCGTCCACGATCGCGTCGGCGTTGGTCATCTTCTTGCGCTCGCGGCCGGGCTCCCCGTGGATGCCGACGCCCATCTCGATCTCGTCGTCCCCGAGCTCGAACAGCGGTGACCCTTTCGCCGGGGGGGTGCAGGCCGTCAGGGCGACGCCCATCGTGCGGGTGACGTCATTGACCTTTTTGCCGATCCGGATCACCTCGTCGAGGTCCGCGCCCTGCTCGGACGCGGCGCCGACGGCCTTGATGACGAAGAAGTTGCCGGCGACGCCGCGGCGGCCGACGGTGTACGTCGAGTCCTTGACGGCGACATCGTCGTTGATGGTCAGGATCTCGACCTTGAGCCCCTCGGACTCGGCCATCTCCTTGCCCATGTCGAAGGCCATGCGGTCGCCGGTGTAGTTGTTGACGAGCAGCAGAACCCCCTTGGCCGAGGCCAGCTTTTTGGTCGTCTCGTAGACGTAGTCCATCGGCGGGGCCGCGAATACGTCGCCAGGGCAGGCGGCGTCGAGCATCCCCTTGCCGACGGCCATGACGTGCGCCGGCTCGTGACCCGAGCCGGAACCCTGCACGATCGAGACCTTGTCGTCGCGCGGGGCGTCCACCCGCATGATGAGGTTGTACTCCGGGATGTACCTCAGGGTGTCCGGGTTGGCGAGTGCGATCCCCTCCAGCATCTCCGGGACGAACTGCCTAGGGTCGTTGACGAATTTCTTCATGATGCTCCCTTGCTCCAGGCCTTGTGGATGCTTGACGTGATGACCGCGACGCCCATCGCGCCGGCGTCCACCGATCCCCTGCTGCGCTCCCCCGTATAAGAGGCGCGCCCCCGCTTGGCGACCATGTCCTTGGTGGCCTCGGCAGCCCGCTGGGCCGTCTCGGCCATCGCGGCCAGCGCCTGCTCGGCGCCGGTCCCTGCCCGCAGCTCCGCTTCGAGCCGGTCTGTCATCGGAACGAGGACGTCGAGCACGGTCTTGTCGCCGACGTCGGACTGGCCACGTGCCTTGATGCCCTCCACCGCCGCCCGCAGCATCTCGACGACCTTCGCGCCGTCGAGCTGCTGGACGTCACCCGCTGTCATGCCGGCGCGCAGGAAGCCGGTGCCCCAGATCGGGCCCGAGGTGCCGCCGCACCGGGAGGTGACGAGCATCCCGATCTTTTTCAGGAAGGTCCCGGGGTCGGTGCGGTCGATGCCGTCCCAGCCCGCGAGCACCTTCTCGAAGCCGCGCGCGAGCGAGTACCCGAAGTCACCATCGCCGACGACGGCGTCGAGGTCGCCGAAGTACTTCTCGTTGTCGACCGCGCTCTGCGCGATCGCCCGGACGACCAGCTCTACCTGCTGTAGCCCTGTGCCGCTCACGCGGCACCTCCTCGGGGGTCGGTGGTGTCTGCTCGGGGCGGTGCGCCCATCGAGGGGGGCGCTGGCGCCGACAGGCACGACCGTAGGTCCTTGAGCGTGACCAAGTCACCGACCGGGGCGGTCCCGCGGGAGGCGAGCACCTGGACCGGCGGGCGGCCCGGGTCGCCCAGCTCGGACACCACCAGGACGGCTTCGCCGAAGTCCTCCTGCCGGGTGTAGCCATTGACGGTCACCACGCAACGCAGCCCGGCGCGGGTCGCGGCCAGCAGGCCGTTGCGGGAATCCTCGACGACCAGGGTGTCGGCCCGGTCCAGACCGAGGCTCTGCACCGCCAGCAGGTAGATCGCCGGGTCGGGCTTCTTGGCCGGGACGACGTCACCAGCGAAGACCGGCACGCGCTCGGCGGTCTGGACCCCCACGGCGTGCTGCAGGACCGCGCGCACCGACTCCGCCGCGGATGTCGAGGCCACCGCCACCGTCCAGCCGGCGTCCAGCGCACCCGTGATGGTGCGGGCGATCCCGGGCCGCGCCGGGATCTTCCCGTCCGTGACGAGCTTTGTGAACCAGGCGGTCTTGCTCCGGTGCCACGTCGCCAACAGGTCGGCGCGGGCCGGCTCGTCGTCCGGGATGCCCGCGGCCTCGACGAAGCCGGGGTCGCGGAACAGGCTGGCCATCCGCTCCTTGCCCCCGCCGATCGCGAGCCGCCGGGCGTACTCGTCTTCGTCCCAGCGCACCGGCAGGCCGTACTCCTCGAAGGTTGCGTTGAATGCGGGGAGGTGGCCGTAGCGCTCGGTGTCGGCCAGGACACCGTCGCAGTCAAAGACCAGCGCTGTCACCAGGCCCGTCCCGCGCTGCCGAACAGCCGCAGGTGCTCCCGCGCCATGTCCACGACGGCCTCCTTCTGGGCCCGGAACAGCGAGGGCGGGTCCCACTTGCCCTCGGCCTCAGCCTCCTTGAGGAAGGTGAGGGTGGCCTTCATGTAGCGCTCCTTGAGCGCTGTCGAGATGTTGACCTTCGCGCAGCCGCGGCCGATGAGGTCCTGGAACTGCTCGGTGGACAGGCCCGTGCCGCCGTGGAGCGCCATCGGCACCCCGGTGGCCTCGACGAGGGCGGTGACGCGCTCGTGGTCGAGCACCGGCGTGGAGGAGTACTGGCCGTGCGCGTTGCCGATCGCCGGCGCGAAGCAGTCGACGCCGGTGGTCGTGATGAAGTCGACGGCCACCTCGAGGGTGTGCTGGGCCGAGGCGTCGTCGGAGCCGATGTCGTCCTCGACGCCCTGGATGCCCTCGATCTCGCCTTCCACGTGCGCGCCGCGCGCGTGCGCCTCGGCGACGACCTCGGTGGTCTGCCGCTTGTTCTCCTCGACATCGAGCTCGTGCGCGTCGAACAGCACCGAGCTCCAGCCGCCCTCGAGGCAGTCCGAGATCACCTCCCGCTGCGGGCAGTGGTCCAGGTGCAGGGCGATTGGGACGGGGACGTCGCGCACCAGCGCCGAGAAGATGCCGAACAGCTGGTCGCGCCCGTACGTCTTGACCGTCTTCACCGACGTCTGCAGGATCACCGGCGAGTTCTCCTCGACGGCCGCGGACAGCACCGCCTCGATGCTCAGATCGTTGATGATGTTGAACGCGGCGACGCCATAGCGGGCGTCAAAGGCGCGGTCCAGCATTTCCTTCGTGGACACGAGGGGCAAGCGGCTCTCCCTGGACGGGCCCGGCGGCGCGAGGCCATCGAGGCAACAGTGGGTTACCCGATAGTGAACGCGGTTGACCGTCCACGGTGAATAGGGAATTTCCCCCATGTGACTCCGGGCCACCGTCAGGCCGGCAACCAGCCCCTGGCGAGGGCCGCCATGACGGCGGCGGTGCGGTTACCCGTGCCGGTCTTGCGCAGCACCGCGCCGACGTGCTTCTCGACGGTCTTGCGCGAAAGCACCAGGTGAGCGGCCACCTCGCGGTCGCTGAGCCCGAGGGCCAGCAGCCCGGCCGTCTCGCGCTCGCGCGGGGTGAAGGGCGTCGCCGCCGCCTCGTCGGGGGCGGCGACCGGCTCGTTCGGGAGGTCGGCCCGGACCAGCGTGCCCCAGCCGGGCAGCTGCTTGCCGCCGCCGCCGCCGGCCACCAGCTCCTGCGGGGTCGCCACCGCGGCCCCGAGCGGGTCCTCGGGCCGCACCGGACCCACCTCGGTCACGGCCTCCCACCCCTCCCCGGACGCATTGCCCGCCCGGTGGTGCCGGCGCAGCAGCCCGGCTAGCGACGGGTGGCCCTCCCCGGCCTTCACGATGCCGGCGGCGCCGACCTGCGTGAGCAACTCGAGCTCGTCGATCTCGGCGGCCGTGAAGCGCCGCTCACGGCCGGCGAAGACCACGTTGGCCCCTACGACCTCTCCCCGCCACCACAGCGGGACCGCCGCGGCGGCGCCGTCCCTCGCCGAGTGCCGCAGCGGGAGGTGGCCGCCTGGCACGGCGCTGTAGTGGCGTAGGACCACCGGGCGTCGGCGGGCCACGACCTGTCCGGTCAGCCCCTCGTCCAGCGGGAAGCTCTGCCCCAGCTCGCAGGACACGCCGTGCTCGGCCATCTTGCTGTAGCGCTGCCGGGAGGCGTCCAACAGCGAGATGCTGCCGGCGACGACGCCGAGCAGCCGGTCGCTGTGCGCCAGTAGCCGGCGCAGCAGCGGCGTGAGCCGCAGGTCGCCGTAAAGGTCGGCGGCGGCCTGGCCCAGATGCAGGCCCTCGCGGGCCGGCGCCCCTGCCGGCTCGCTGCCGATCGCCATCAGCTGGTGCCCGGCCCGTTCTGCACGATCTCGGTGCTCAGCACGAACGTGTGCCGATGCAACAGTGTGCGACCCAGGTCGGCCGGGTCGACCAACCCGCGGTCAGCAGCGATCTGTGACACGTACCCTCCACAACATTCGCGCCGGGCGCCGGCGCTCGACCGGTACAGCAGGGGTCACCACCCTGGCCGAACATGGTCGCGTCGTCCATGCCCGGACCGAACCGCCCCTCATGTCGCGCGCTGGCCGATTGGCCCGCTCAAGCGGGCATGGCGCCTAGATCGAGGTCTGGTAGCCGATCGACGACCGGGTCTGCTTCGAGCCCCGTCCGCTCAGGGTGCGGCGCTCGGGGCGCGCCTCTGTCCTCACGACACCCGACCCGATGACTTCACCGACCAGAGCCGGCGCCAGCCGGGTCCTGTCCAGTTCACAGCGTTGACCGCGACCCGGTTGGACCAGCAGCCCACGAACCGTAACGTCGGGCCATGGTCTCCCTTCATGAAGTTGGCGCGCGCGACGACTGGCGTTGTTGGCTGTGTGACGAGCCGGTTGACCCGGACGCGTCGGTGAATGCGGACCGCGGCCCGAGTGTCGACGGCGGCGCTGCCCCGAAGGGAAAGAAGGCTGCTGCGGGTGCGGAGCGGCTTGCCCACCGGTCGTGCAACACCCGTAAGGGCGCGGTCAGGCCCGTCGTGGCCTGGTCCGGGGAGCTGTTCGTGGTGGACCCGGCCCCGATCGTGGCGACCGTCGAACGGTTGATGCGAAAAGGTGGTCGGGAGGTGGTGGCCCGCTGCCCCACCCGGCAGGACGCCGAGCAGGCCGGGGCCTGGCTGGTGGATCGGCTGTCCCGATTCGCGCCGGGGCTGGCGGCGACGACGCAGGTCGAGTCCGGTGGCGGGCAGTTCGTGCTGGTGCTGCTCGCCAGCTGAGCGGTCGGGGCAGCGACCACAACAGCAGGCAAGCGTCCGGCGCGCACCGTGGGCTGAGCGCGAACGCGCCCACCTGGCAGGCCTGGCGGTTCGGCTTGCCGGCTGTTGTGGTCGTTGGCGGTGACGCGGGCTTCGGCCACCAGCTTGGAGCAACCTGCGGAGCGTTAGCGTGCGGGCCATGATCGACTACCGGTTTCTCGACGGCATGGGCGACGTCGTGGCGGAGGGGGAGTTCGCCGATCACCCGGCTGCGCTCACCTGGGCAAGTGACGATGCCGAGCGGGACGAGGACATCCAGCGGGTGGAGTATCTCGGCCCGGACGGCGACTGGCGTTGGGCCGGTCCATTGCAGGACGGGTGACGCGGGCTGGCCGGGGATATCGGTGCTGTCCGCCAGGCTAGAATCAGGTCCATGAGTGCGGGGCGCGAGGCGTCGGCGGGGTGCCGCCTGCCGTCGGTCGCTGCTCTCCCTGCCGAGTTGCGGCGGGTCTTGTTCGATGGACTGTCCGCGGTGCTGCTCATCGACACGGCCACCCGCCGGGTCGTGCACGCCAA
>JAYUMN010000177.1:0-2850 GCA_043762595.1 Frankiales bacterium | reverse complement strand
CTGCTGGGCACCGTGGCCCTGCTCGGCGCGGGCTTCACGGCGTTCTACATGACCCGGCTGATGGTCATGACGTTCTTCGGGAAACAGCGGTGGGCCGATGACATCCACCCGCACGAGTCACCACTGACGATGACCGGTCCGATGGTCCTGCTCGCCATCGGTTCGCTCGCCTCCGGCGGCCTGCTGGTGCTCGGTGGCGCCTTGCAGCACTGGTTGGAACCCTCGCTCGGTCAGTCGGTCGAGGTCGGCGTGCACACGATCTCTCCCGTCGTGCTGACGTTGCTGACCCTGCTGGTGGTCGCCGGCGGGGTCGCCGGCGCCTACCTGCAGTTCGGCCGCCGCGCCGTACCGCTGACGCCGCCGGTCGCTGTCACCCCGATCACCGTCGCTGCCCGCCGGAACCTCTATTTCGACGCGCTGAACGAGTCGGTGTTGATGCGCCCCGGGCAGTACCTCACCAGGGCGCTGGTCTTCGTCGACAACCGCGGCATCGACGGGGCGGTCAACGCGCTGGCCGCCGGTATCGGCGGGGGCTCGGGGCGGCTGCGCCGAACGCAGACCGGGTTCGTCCGGTCCTACGCCTTGTCGATGTTCGGTGGAGCCTTTCTCGTGGTCGGTGCCCTGCTCGCAGTACGGCTCGGCGCATGAGCAACTTCCCGTGGCTGACTGTGCTCGGCATCGTGCCGCTTGCCGGCGCCGCCGTCATCGGGGTGCTGCCCCGTCGCCGTGAGCTGCTTGCCAAGCAGGTCGCCCTGCTCACCTCGCTCGTCACGCTCGGCGTGACGATCGCGATGTGCACAGCCTTCAAGGCCACCGGCAGCCGCTTCCAGTTCGTCCAGAGCCACGACTGGATTCGCGCGTTCGGAGTCAAGTACGCCGTCGGTGTGGACGGCATCGCGCTCGTGCTGATCGCGTTGATCGCGGTGCTCGTCCCGGTGGTGCTGCTGGCCAGCTGGGACGACGCCGA
The DNA here is from genome assembly GCA_043762595.1 of Frankiales bacterium. GTDB lineage: Bacteria > Actinomycetota > Actinomycetes > Mycobacteriales > SCTD01 > JAYSQK01. The sequence continues at coordinate 1,883 of JAYUMN010000177.1, read as the reverse complement.
CGCCGAGTTGCCGCTGGCGGGCAGCGACGCGCCGGTCGCCCGCGGCAAGAGCGTGAAGACCCTCTTCTCGCTGCTGCTGGTGCTCGAGACGATGATGATCGGCGTCTTCGCCGCCACCGACGTCTTCTTGTTCTACGTGTTCTTCGAGGCGATGCTCATCCCGATGTATTTCCTGATCGGCACCTTCGGTGGTCCTCGTCGGTCCTATGCCGCGGTGAAGTTCCTGCTCTACAGCCTCGTCGGCGGCCTGCTGATGCTCGCCGCGGTCATCGGCCTGTACGTCGTGTCCACCAGCCAGGGCCCCGGCACGTTCGACTTCACCGCGCTGTCCAGGCTCAACATCAGCCACCCGGTGCAGCTTGCGTTGTTCAGCGGCTTCTTCATTGCCTTCGCCATCAAGGCGCCACTGTTCCCGTTCCACACCTGGCTGCCCGACGCCGGTGCGGAGGCTCCGGTCGGCAGCGCCGTGCTGCTGGTCGGCGTGCTCGACAAGGTCGGCACCTTCGGCTTCCTGCGTTATTGCCTGCCGCTGTTCCCCTACGCCGCCCGCACCTTCGCGCCGTACGTCATTGTGCTCTCGGTCATCGGCATCCTGTACGGAGCGCTGCTGGCCATGGGGCAGAAGGACCTGAAACGGCTGGTCTCCTACACCTCGGTCGCCCACTTCGGCTTCATCGGGATGGGCTGCTTCGCGTTCACGACGCAGGCCGGCACCGGCGCGGTGCTCTACATGGTCAACCACGGCCTGTCGACGGGCGCGTTGTTCATGGTCATCGGTTTCCTGGTCGTGCGTGGCCGCAGCCGGCTGCTCAGCGACTACTCCGGGATCGCGAAGGTCGCGCCGGTGCTCGCCGCGCTGTTCTTCGTCTCCGGGTTGTCCTCGCTGGCCCTGCCGGGGCTGTCGACGTTCGTCAGCGAGTTCCTCGTGCTGGTCGGCACCTTCACCCGCTACAAGGTCGCCGCGGTGTTCGCGACGGTGGGCATCGTGCTGGCCGCGCTGTACATCCTGCTGGCCTACCAGCGCACGATGCAGGGGGCGCTGAGCTCCGCCCATGAGCGGATGAAGGACCTGCGCTTCCGGGAGGTGGCGGCTCTCGCCCCGCTCATCGCCCTGATGGTGGTCCTCGGCTTCTACCCAAAGCCGCTCACCGACGTCATCACCCCGGCGGTCGGCTTCACCATGCAGGACGTCGGGGCGCACGACCCGTCGCCCACCCAGGCCCGACCCGTCGCCGAGCAGAAGCGGTAGCCGCAGTGCCCACCAACATCCAGGCGCCATCGATCGCCTACGGCCCGCTCGCCCCGTTGCTCATCGTATTCGCCGCAGCCACCGTCGGGGTGCTCGTCGAGGCCTTCGTTCCGGCCGCCCGCCGGCGCACCGCCCAGGTCATCGTCGCTGCCCTCGGGCTGCTCGGCGCTTTGGTCGCCGTCGTCGTCCTGGCTGGCACGTCTCGGCTGGTCGTCGAGGGCGCCGTTGCGGTCGACGGGCCCGCGCTGTTCCTGCAGGGGACGCTGTGCGTGTTGGGTCTCGGCGGCATCCTGCTGCTGTCGGAGCGCTCGCTGGACAGCTCCGGCGGCGAGGTCGTCTCGCAGGCGGCGTCGCTGCCCGGCTCGCGCGATGACCTGCGGCTGGCCGAGCACGAGGGCATCCAGACCGAGGTCTACCCCCTCGCCATGTTCGCCCTCGGTGGCATGCTGCTGTTCCCGGCCGCCAACAACCTGCTGCTGATGTTCGTCGCGCTTGAGGTGCTCTCGCTGCCGCTCTACCTGATGGCCGGTCTGGCCCGCCGGCGCCGGCTGCTGTCGCAGGAGGCCGCCGTGAAGTACTTCCTGCTCGGCGCGTTCGCCTCCGCCTTCTTCCTGTACGGCGTGGCGCTGCTGTA
>JAYUMN010000176.1:0-3395 GCA_043762595.1 Frankiales bacterium | reverse complement strand
TGCCGCCCAGCAGGACCGCCTCGCCACCGATGGTCCCTACGCCTGGCTACGGCACCCGCAGTACCTGGGGTTCCTACTGGTCATGTCCGGCTGGCTGCTGCAGTGGCCGACGATCCCGACGCTGCTGATGTTCCCCGTCCTTGCCTACGTCTACGCCCGACTGGCCCGCTCGGAGGAACGCGAAGTCGCCGCGGCGTTCGGTTCGGAGTGGACCGCCTACGCCGCACAGGTCCACCCCTACCGGCCCCACCGGCCCTCGCAACAGCCGGCCAGCAGAGACACCACCCCGGACCTAAGGAGTGACAGTCATGTCCACCACTGACATCAGGCCACCCGCCCTGCCTAGCGCGGCCACCCAGGCGGGTCGCACTGCTGCTGACGTGCTCACAGCAACAGGTGTGGAGAAGTCCTTCGGGCGCGGCATCTGGCCACGCCGCCACCAGCAACCCGTGCTGCGCGGCGCGGATCTGAGCTTGCACCGCGGCGAGGTCGTGGGCTTGGTCGGGGAGAACGGTTCTGGTAAGAGCACCCTGATGAAGATCCTTGTCGGCTCACTTGCCGCCGATGCCGGCACCGTCTCGCTCACCGGCACGCTGGGCTACTGCCCGCAGGAACCGTTGGTCTACCCGCGGCTGACCTGCGACGAGCACTTCGAGCTGTTCGCCCACGCCTACCGCATCAGCCAGCAGCAGGCCGCGGTGTCCCGCAAGGCGCTGTACGACACGCTCGGGTTCGCCCGGTATGCCAGCACCCGCGCCGACCAGCTCTCCGGCGGGACCCTCGCCAAGATCAACCTCGGTCTCGCGCTGCTCGCCGACCCCGACGTGCTGCTCCTGGACGAGCCGTACGCCGGGTTCGACTGGGATACCTACCTGAAGTTCTGGACCATCGTCGCCGACCGCCGAGCGGCCGGCCGCACCGTGCTGATCGTCAGTCACTTCGTCGTCGACCAGGACCGCTTCGACCGGATCGTGGAGGTCAAGGACGGGCTGGCGGTACCGAGATGACCACCCTGGTGTTCACCCGCCGCTACCTGAGCGACTACGCCCGCAACCCGGTCAACCTGCTGCTGCTCGCGATCGTCCCGATCGTCTTCGTCGTCGTGGTGGCCAGCAGCCTGGCTGATGCCGCGAAGCTCCTGGGCGGCACCGGCGGCGTCGCGGTCGAAACCGCGACGGCCGGCTGGGCGGCTGCGTTCCTGGCCGGCATCGGGATGTACTTCCAGACCGCCGCGACCCGCGACACCGACCGGCGACTGGTGATCGCCGGGCTACCCGCCAGCCGGCTGACCCTCGCCCGGCTGCTCGCCGGACTGACGCTCGCCGGCATCGCCAGCGCCACCGCGCTGATCGCGCTCGGCGCCCGCACCGGCATCGCCCACCCGACCCGAGCCATCGCCGGCACGCTCATGTTCGCGGTCGTCTACGTCGCGATCGGCGCCGTCGTCGGCACCCTGGCCCGCAACCCGGTCAACGGCACTGTCATCGTGCTGTTCGTCTGGATCCTCGACGTCTTCTTCGGACCCGCGATGGGATCCGCTGACCGGCTCGCCACCCGCTTCCTGCCGACCCACTTCGTCACCCTGTGGATGGTCGACCTGCCCTCCGGCCACGGCGGCCGGCTCGGCGACCTCGGTTGGGCGCTTACCTGGACCCTCCTCGCTGCAGCCGCAGCCTGGAGCCTCGCCGCCGCCCGCACCCGCACCAAGCACCCCTCCCGATGGTCACACCGCGCCAGCACCAGCCAATTGGCCGCGGCGATGCGAGCCGCCTGGCGCGACGGCCGTCGCAACCCCGCCCAATGGGTGCTGTTCGTCGTCGTCCCGCTGGTCTTTGTCCTCACCGCCGCCGCCGTCACCCCGAACAGACCCATCACGGTGTTCCTTGACGAGCACCGCCGGAGGTTCGCCAAGACCCTCCCGATGCCGGACTTGCACGGCGCCACCATGGCCCCCATCGCGATCGCCTCACTCGCCGCCCTGATCGGGCTGTTCGTGCTGCTCGACAGCCGCACCGCCGACAATCGGGTCGCCCTGGCCGGCCTGCGCCCACGCTCGCTGTTCACCGCGCGGCTTGCCGTCCTGGCGGTCACCGCCCTCGCGGCAGCCGCCGTCTCCTTGCTCACCACTGCACTGGTCTTCGACGCCAGACGCTGGCCCACCTACATCGGAGCCAACCTCCTGATCGGGCTCACCTACGCCCTCATCGGCGCGCTGCTCGCACCGATCTTCGGCCGGGTCGGCGGCGTCTTCCTCGCCTTCCTGCTGCCCTTCATCGACCTCGGCGTCGTCCAGAGCCCGATGCTGCACTCCACCCCCACCACGCTGTCGACGTTCTTACCCGGCTACGGCGGCTCGAGGGTGCTGCTCGACGGAGCGCTCACCCGCGGCTTCGACGAAACAACGCCACTGCTCATCGGACTCAGTTGGCTACTCGGCCTGCTCATCGCCGTCTATGTCGTCTACCGACGAGCGATCACCCCTGCCGGTGGCACACGAAACGCGGGGATCGCACTGGCCCCCGCCCAGCCAGCGTGACCCCGACCAGCCGACTGCTTTCGAGGGCAAGCTGCTGGCAATGGTCGACGGTCGGGTGCAGCGGAAGCCGGGCTAGCGGCGCTCGTGGGTGGGGGCGTCGCCGTGCGGGCCCGACGTAAGGCGGCTCATCAACGCAGACGCCCGCATCGTCGTCCAGAACGCGTCGGCCCAGACGCGATAGCCACGGTCGTTCGGGTGGAACCAGTCAGCAGCGAACTGCGACGCCATCGCGGTCCAACCCTCGCGCCGAAGCGCCTCGTGCAGCGCGACGACCGGTAGTCCACGAGTTGCGGCGACGCGGGTCACCGTCGCTGCGGCCCGCCGCGCGTCGCGTTCCCAATGACCGTGCATGAAGTAGGGGACATCCGCAATCACCGTCTGCGGCGGCAGCGCAGCGATCAATCGGTCGACGCAGGCGTCGAACGCCACCGGGTCGGCCCGGAACATGTCGTTTCCGCCGATCGCGACGGTGACGAGGTCGGGCTGCAACCGTTGCAGGCGCGGGAGTTGCTCGCGCAGCAGATCCTCGATGGTCGCCCCGGAGCAGCTCAGGTTGACGACCTGCACCGGCTGGCCGGTGGTGCAGCCGAGGCGTTCCGCGAGTAACCCGACATAGCCCCGGTCGGGTCGGCTCGCACCGACACCCTGCGCCGCGGAGTCGCCCAGCGCGACGTACAGCAATCCGCCGGGAGCGCCCTGCGGCTCCGCCCAGAACCGGCGGGCGAGGCCGACACCGCGCTTCACCCGTCGTAGGCGGACACACCAGATGGCCAATGCGACCAGACTGATGGTCAGCGCGGCGCGGCGTGCGACGGTGGCCGTCACTGTCCCCACTGCCCGGTGAGCGCCCCGGCGCCCC
>JAYUMN010000175.1:0-6966 GCA_043762595.1 Frankiales bacterium | reverse complement strand
GACCGCCCAGTGCGCGCCGACGCCACGGACATCGGTGACCAACCAGGCTGTCTTCAGCGATCGCAACTGCGGCTGGAGTCGTGCCCCGATGGCAGCTGCTGTGCTGATCAGTTCTTCTCGTTCGGTGACACGAAGGCAGGCCAACGCGGCGACGCAGGCCGTTTCGTGTCCGGAGTAGGTGTAGCCGGGCCGCAGGACGAATGACGGGTCGCCCGACAGCGACGGGGCGGCCAGGAGGCCGCAGAGCGGCAGATAGCCGCTCGTCACCCACTTGGCGAAGATGGCGAGCTCGGCCTGGACCCCGAACTGTTCGCCGGCGAACATCGATCCGAGCCGGCCGAAACCGCAGATGACCTCGTCGAGCACAAGGTGCGGGCCATGCTCGCCGCAGCGTTGCCGAAGCCCCTCGAGATAGCCGGACATGGGTGGCCAGACACCACCGGCGCCGACCACCGGATCGGCGAACACGGCGGCCACCTGGCTTGGCTGCTCCTCGAGGGCGGCGTGGACCGCCGCCAGATCGTCGTTGTCGACCTGACCGACATCGGCAATCCCGCGGCTGGAGACCTTGCGGTGCCGCGACGGTCCGGGCAGCGCCATCGCGCCGTAGGTCACCCCGTGACAGCTCGGGGTCCGGCCGATGACCAGTGTGCGTTCCCCGCGACCTGCCTGGACGTGCGCGATCCGACTGAGCTTCACGGCGGTATCGACAGCCTCGGAGTCACCGCTGGTGAGAAAGACCCGGTCGCCCGGCACCGGCGCGAGAGCAGCCAGTCGCGCTGCGAGCTCCTCGGCGGGTGTTTTGGTGGACCGCTGGAAGCAGTGGAAGGTTTCGAGTCCGCGCCGCTGTGCACCGGCGATCTCGGCGCGCCCGTGGCCGTCATTGCAATGCAACAGGCAGGCCGACCCATCGACGTACCGTCGTCCTTGGTCGTCCCAGACCAGCGCACCGTCGCCACAAACCAGCCGGGGGTACGACGAATCCGGGGCTGCTGGCTTGGCGAGCGGATGCAGGAGCGGCTAGGCCGGCCGGTGGGGGCGCGGACGGTCATTCGGGAGTCCCGTAGTTATACGTCTGCTTGTGCACCCGCAGACAGATGGATGTTTCGGTGTCGCGGACGCCGTCGACGGTGCGGATCCGATCGTTGATGACGGTGAGCAGATGTTCGTTGTCGCGGCAGACGACCTCGAGCTGCAGGTCGTAACGGCCCGAGGTGAGCACGCAGTAGTCGACCTCCTCGATCTCGGACAGGCTGTCCGCGACAGCCCGCGAGTCGCCCGTGACGGTGACACCGATGCTCGCCATCACGCCGAAACCGAGCGTCAGCGGATCGGTGACGGCCACGATCTGCAGGACGCCGCTGTCGATCAGCGCCTTGACGCGGCTGCGTACCGCAGCCTCGGAGAGCCCAACCGCCGCGGCGATCGCGGTGTAGGAACGGCGACCGTCCTCTTGCAGCTGGCGCATGATCGCCTTGCCGACCCCGTCGAGCAGGGCTGCGGGGGCGGGTGCGACGGTGAGCCCGTTGCGCTGTCTGCGCGGGACTGTTGACACCTGTCCTCCTGGGGAGGCCACCCATCCTGCTGCCAGAGCGCCGACCGCACAAGGCGCTGCAGGCAGAACTTCGCATCAAACCCGGCCCGACTATGCGGAAACCCTTGCCAAGCGGCCGTTCACCTGCGAGAAACGTCGTGCACACCTCGATGCTCGAAGGAGACGCTATGGCGGCCGCACAGACCCTTCCGCAGGGCAAGGGCCTGAAGGCGGGCGCGCTCGGGATGCTGTCGAGCGTGGTGATCGGCGTGTCCTCGACCGCGCCGGGCTACAGCTTGGCCGCCACGATCGGTTTCGTCGCCGCCGCAGTGGGGCTGCAGTCGCCGGCGGTGATGCTGGTGGCGTTCGTCCCGATGTTCTGTATCGCCTACGCCTACCGGGAGCTCAACGCCGACCACCCCGACTGCGGCACGACCTTCGCCTGGGCGTCACGAGCCTTCGGGCCACGCACCGGCTGGATGGGCGGCTGGGGCATCGTCGTCGCAGACATCATTGTGATGGCCAACCTTGCTCAGATTGCCGGGCAGTATGCATTCTTGCTGTTCGGCGCGGATGGGCTTGCGGCGAATACGTTCTGGACAACGCTTGTGGGCTGCGCCTGGATCATCCTGCTGACGTACGTCTGTTATCGCGGGATCGAAGTATCGGCCCGGTTGCAGTTCCTGCTGCTCGCCATCGAGCTCGCGGCCCTCGCTCTGTTCGCGGTCGTCGCCTTGGCCAAGGTCTACTCCGGCAACGCCCCGAAGGGGGCTATGCACCCGGCCCTGAGCTGGTTCAACCCGTTTCAGATCCCCTCCTTCAGCGCCTTGTCCGCCGGCGTCCTGCTCGCTGTGTTCATCTACTGGGGATGGGACAGCGCGGTCGCGTGCAACGAGGAGACCCGCGACGCCGAACGCACCCCCGGCCGGGCCGCTGTCGTCTCGACGCTCGTCCTGCTTGGAATCTTCGCCCTGGTCACCGTGGCCTGCCTGGCCTTCAGTGGCGTCGCGCCGCTCGTCAAACCCAGCAACCAGGGCGATGTCCTCGCGGTGCTCGGCAATGAGGTCCTCGGCAGCACCTTCGGCAAACTTGTGATCCTGGCGGTGCTGAGCTCGGCAGCGGCATCGACCCAAACCACGATCCTGCCGACCGCCCGGACCACGCTGTCGATGGCGGCCCACCGCGCCATCCCCAGACATTTTGCCACGATGCACCCGCGCTTCCAGACCCCGACGACCTCAACGATCGCCATGGGTGTGGCGTCGGTGGCCTTCTACGTCGGGCTGGTGATACTCAGTGGCAACGTGCTCGCCGACTCGATCGCTTCGCTGGGGCTGCTGATTGCTTTCTACTACGCGATGACGGGCTACGCCTGCGCTTGGCATTTCCGGCGCGAGTTGACCAAAGGGGCCAGAGACGTCTGGGTCAAGGGGGTCCTGCCCTTGGTCGGCGCCGTCATCTTGACCCTGGCGTTCGTTAAGAGTGCGAAGGACATGTTTGCTGCCGACTACGGGGCGACGTCGTTCCAAGGGGTCGGTGGCGTTTTTCTGTTGGGCGTCGGCTCGTTGGTGCTTGGCCTGCTGGTGATGGTGGCTTGCGAGGCGTCCGACCGTTCGTTTTTTCGTCGTGAGTCCTCGCTGCACGCTCCGGCCGCGCCCGGTCAACGCAGCGAGGCGCCTGCCGACGACCTCACCTCCCGCTGAACCACCTCGACCTAGGAGTTCGCAAACCATGCGCGTCGGTGTCCCGACCGAGATCAAGAACCACGAGTACCGTGTGGCTCTCACGCCGGCGGGTGTGCAGGAGCTGGTTGGCCATGGGCACGAGGTCCTCGTCCAACAGGGTGCAGGGCTCGGGTCATCGCTGCCAGATGAGGATTTTCGGGCCGCTGGGGCAACAATGCTCAGCACCGCGGACGACATCTGGGGCAGCAGTGAGCTGCTGCTCAAGGTCAAGGAACCGATCGCCGAGGAATACCCCCGGATGCGGGCCGATCAGGTCTTGTTCACCTATCTGCACCTGGCGGCCTCGCGCGCCTGCACAGATGCCTTGCGTACCTCGGGCATCACCTCGATCGCCTATGAGACGGTGCAGCTGCCCGACGGATCATTGCCGCTGCTTGCTCCGATGTCGGAGGTCGCCGGCCGGATGGCTCCCCAGGCCGGCGCCCATTTCCTGGAGCGGTACGCCGGGGGACGCGGTGTGCTGATGGGTGGTGTGTCCGGTGTCTACGCGGCGAAGGTCGTCGTGCTCGGTGGCGGTGTGTCGGGCCTGAACGCGGCCGCAATCGCGCTGGGCATGCAGGCTGAGGTGCTCCTGCTCGACAAGAGCATCAGCAAGCTGCGCGAGGTTGATCGCATTTACCAGGGTCACATGCAGACGGTGGCCTCCAACCGCTATGAGATCGAACGCGCCGTCCTGGATGCCGACCTGGTCATCGGGGCGGTCCTCGTACCTGGAGCCAAAGCCCCGATGCTCGTCAGCAACGACCTTGTCCGAGGCATGAAAAAGGGCTCGGTCCTCGTCGACATCGCCGTGGATCAGGGTGGTTGCTTTGAGGACACCCGGGCCACCACGCACGACGACCCGGTCTTCACCGTGCACGGCTCGCTGTTCTACTGCGTCGCGAACATGCCGGGCGCCGTCCCGCACACCTCGACCTTCGCGCTGACCAACGTGACACTGCCCTACGTCGTCGAACTCGCCGACCGGGGTTGGCGGGCTGCCTGCGCCGCCGACGCGTCCCTGGCCGCCGGCCTCAGCACCTCCGGTGGCGCGCTGCTGTCCGCGCCGGTCGCCCAAGCCCACGGCCTGCCCTGCGCAATCCTCGACCCGCACACCGCCTGAGCCGACAAAGGATGTTCAAGATGACAACCACACCGCAGGTCTGGCAGCGTTTGGAGGACAGCGCGCTTGCCGCCTCGGCGCGTGACCACCTCTGGATGCACTTCACCCGGCACTCGACGTACGAGTCGGGCGGCTCCGTGCCGATCATCGTGAAGGGCGAAGGCCCATACATCTGGGACTCCACCGGCAAGCGGTATCTCGACGGGCTGTCCGGCTTGTTCGTCGTCCAAGCCGGGCACGGTCGGGTCGAGCTGGCCCAGGCCGCCGCTGCACAGGCTGGCGAGCTGGCCTTCTTCCCGCTCTGGTCCTACGCCCACCCGCAGGCGATCCAACTCGCCGAGCGGCTCGCGTCGCTCACCCCCGGTGACCTCAACCGGGTGTTTTTCACCACCGGCGGGGGCGAGGCCGTCGAAAGTGCCTGGAAATTGGCGAAGCAGTATTTCAAGCTGACCGGTAAGCCGATGAAACACAAGGTGATCAGCCGGGCGATCGCCTATCACGGGACGCCGCAGGGCGCCCTGTCGATCACCGGGATCCCCGAGGCCAAGAAGTTCTTCGAGCCGCTCGTGCCGGGCGCCCATAAGGCGGCGAACACGAACTTCTACCGGGCTCCCGAGCACGGCGACGACCTCGAGGCATTCGGCCGGTGGGCCGCCGATCAGATCGAGATCGCCATCGAGATGGAAGGTGCCGACACCGTCGCCGCGGTCTTCGTCGAACCCGTGCAGAACTCCGGCGGTTGTTTCCCTCCGCCGCCCGGCTACTTCGCCAGACTGCGCGAGATCTGCGACCGGCACGACGTACTGCTCGTCTCGGATGAGGTGATCTGCGCCTTTGGACGGCTCGGCACCATGTTCGCCTGCGAGAAGTTCGACTACGTCCCAGACATCATCACCTGCGCCAAGGGGCTCACCAGCGGCTACAGCCCGATCGGGGCGATGATCGCCAGCGACCGGCTGATGGAGCCGTTCCTGACCGGGATGACCTACTTTGCGCACGGATACACCTTCGGCGGCCACCCGGTGTCGTCGGCGGTGGCGATGGCGAACCTCGACATCTTCGACCGCGAGGGCCTGTGCCGAAACGTCCTCGACAACGAGAAGGGCTTCCGGACGACCCTCGAGAAGTTGCTGGACCTGCCGATCGTCGGTGACGTCCGAGGCGATGGGTACTTCTACGGGATCGAGCTGGTCAAGGACAAGACGACCCGGCAGACGTTCGACGACGACGAGTCCGAACGACTTCTCCGCGGCTTCTTGTCCAAGGCGCTGTTCGAAGCGGGGCTCTACTGCCGCGCCGACGACCGCGGGGATCCCGTCATCCAGCTCGCACCGCCGCTCATCTGCGACCAGTCCCACTTCGATGCCATCGAGGAAATCCTGCGCGACGTCCTGCAGCGGGCCTGGGTCCAGCTGTGAGGGCGTAGAACGTCATCGGCGGCGCCGGTCGCGACACCGCGACCGGCGCCACCCCCGGCCTGGTCGACCCGACAACCGGTGCGGTCTCTAGCATTTCCCCGTTTTCGGGTAGCCAGGACGTGGCCGACGCCTCCCGGGGCGTTCGACGGTTGGCGCTTTGCGACGCCGGCCGAACGGCAGGGGGCGCTGCTGCGGATCGCCGGCCCCGTCGAGGCCCGTACAGGGGAGCTGGTGGCCGCCGAGAGCCGCAACACCGGCAAGCAGCTTGGGCCCACGTCCCGCCACCCGGCGTCCTCAACGTTGTCTGCGGCGACCGTTCGACCGGCGCAGCGCTCGTCGACGACGGGGTCCCGGCGATCGTGTCCATCACCGGATCGGTGGCCGCCGGGATGGCCGTCGCGCAGGCAGCCAGCCCGGGCCTGCAACAGGCACACCGACCCAGGACGACGGTGCGATCCCGTTCGAGACCTTCGGCCCGGGCATCATTGTGCGGCGCTGCACCGACGAGGATCAGGCCCTCCTCTGCCAACGTCAGCAGATACGGGCCGCCTCCAGCGTCTGGACGCAGGACAACGGACGGGCGATGCGGACTGCCAGGGGCCAAGACCCGGCTGTGTCTGGCTCACCACTCACCTCTCGTTGGTGGCCGCGATGCCGCCCGGCGGCCTCGGCCGTTCGGGCTGCCGCCAGGACTCGTCGACCTGCAGCTTGGAGGATCACACCAGGGTTAAGCACGTGATGAACGTCATCGGCCACCCTGCCGCGCCCTGACGTCGCGGCTCAGTGGGACAGCACCGGGGCGATCCTTAGCACCCGGTTCATCGCCATCGCGGCCTGCGCGTCGGCGGGCACCTCCGGGAAGGCGGAGTAGGTCGCCCACAGGGTGCCGGCACCGTCGGTGAAGGTGTCCAGCCCGCCGGGGGAGACTGCCGTCCGGGTGCCCGCCAGCAGCGGCCCGGCAGCGGTCGCACGGCACGGCCCGGCCACCGTTGCGCACCAGGCGACGCCGGTCGCGTACGTACTGGACAGCCACGAGCCGGCTGAGTAGAACAGCCACCAGCCGCCGCCGGTAGCCGCCAGCATGGCCGGACCCTCGACGATCCCATGCTGCCAGCGCTGATCGGCGATTATCAGCCGGTGCGCGCTGCCGGCGACCGAACGCCCATC
>JAYUMN010000174.1:0-1554 GCA_043762595.1 Frankiales bacterium | reverse complement strand
CGGACCGCGAGCAGCCCAGCGTTGCGCGCCCCACCGATCGAGACGGTGGCGACCGGCACCCCCGCTGGCATCTGCACGATCGACAGCAGCGAGTCCATCCCGTCGAGGTGCCGCAGCGGCACCGGGACGCCGATGACCGGCAGCGGCGTCACCGAGGCGACCATCCCGGGCAGGTGGGCGGCCCCACCGGCGCCGGCGATGACGACCCGCACCCCCCGGCCGACAGCCGCCGATGCATAGTCCAGCATGTCGCCCGGCGTACGGTGCGCGGAGACCACGCGCACCTCATGCTCTACCGAGAACTCCTGCAGGACAACCGATGCAGCCTCCATCACCGGCCAGTCGGAGTCGCTGCCCATGATGATCGCGACGGTCACGGCCACTGCCCGCTCGTTAGGAAGTCGGCGCCGGCACGCGCCCGGGCGCGTACGTCGGGAAGGTCATCGCCCAGCGCGGTCACGTGCCCGATCTTGCGGCCGGGCCGGATCTGCTTGCCGTAGAGGTGCACCTTCAGACCGGGGTCGCGCCCGAACAGCAGGTGCAGCCGGTGGTCCAGGTCCGGCTCACCGACGCCACCCAGGACGTTGGCCATCGCGACCCAGGGCGCGGTCGCGGTCGTCGCGCCCATCGGATAGTCAAGGACGGCCCGCAGGTGGTTCTCGAACTGCGAGGTACGCGAGCCCTCGATCGTCCAGTGCCCACTGTTGTGCGGCCGCATGGCGAGCTCGTTGACGAGCAAGCCATCCGGCGTCTCGAACAGCTCGACGGCCAGCATGCCGACGACGCCGAGCTCGTCGGCCAGGCGCAACGCCAGCTCCTGCGCCCGCAGGGCGAGCTCCTCGGTCAGCCCCGGGGCCGGAGCGACCACCTCGACGCAGATGCCGTCCTGCTGGACGGTCTCGACGACGGGCCAGGCGGCCGCCTGACCCCCGGGCGATCGGGCCACGAGCGCGGCCAGCTCGCGGCGCATCGCGACGCACTGCTCGGCGAGCAGGCGCACGCCGGAGGCGAGCACCTCGGCGGCCTGTTCGCGGTCGGCGACGATCCAGACGCCGCGCCCGTCGTAACCGCCGGTGGCGGCCTTGAGCACGAGCGGCCAACCGACGTGGGCGGCAAAACCCTCGACGTCGGCGAGCGTCGCCACTGGGGTGAACGCCGGCATCGGGACGCCAAGGCCGGCCAGGCGCTCGCGCATGACCAGCTTGTCCTGCGCGTGCCGGAGCGCGGACGAGCCCGGATACACCGTCGCCCCGGCGGCCTCCAGCGCCTCGACCAGAGGGCCGGGCACGTGCTCGTGGTCGAACGTCACCACCTCGCAGCCGGCGGCGAAGGTGGTGAGGTCGGCCAGTGACGTGTGGTTACCGAGCGAGACGCCCTGCGCGACCAGGGCGGCGCTGTCGTGGGTGGCGTCGGCGAGCACCTGCAGGGACAACCCAAGTGAAATCGCTGCCTGATGTGTCATCCGGGACAGCTGGCCACCACCGACCATGCCGACGACGGGCAGGCCCATCGCTCCGCGCACCGTCACGCGGCGAGGCTAGTGGGGCCTGCGAT
>JAYUMN010000173.1:0-3614 GCA_043762595.1 Frankiales bacterium | reverse complement strand
CTCGGTCTGCGGGGCCAGCCGGGCCTCGTTGTACGACGACGCCACCTCGGTGTCGTAGCGGTAACCGGTCGTGTGCCGGATCCGCAGCCGCCAGCTCATGCGTTGGCCTCGGCGGTCCAGGACAGCGCGCCTGTGTGGTGAAAGTAGCGGGCGCTGATCGCCGCGGCGCTTTCTGCGCAGGTGCGCTGGAGCACGTCGAGCAAGCCCGGTAGGTCGTGCAGCAGCTCTTCCGACACCCGGAACTCCAGGTCGGTGCGGGCCCGGCCGAGGGCCCGCCGGGCCGGGTCGTCGACACCGGTCCGGCCCGCTGTCGGGTCCAGCTCGGACAGGCAGGTCTCGGCCTGGACCAGCGCGGCGTAGACCGATCTGGGGAACAGTCGGTCGAGCACGAGAAACTCCACTACCTTCTCCGGCTCGACGGCCGCGCGGTAGCTGCGCAGATAGGCCTCGTGCGCGCTGCAGCTCTTCAGCAGGCCCACCCAGCCAGCGCTTGCGCCGCGCTGCTGGCCACGCGACCAGAGCAGCCGAGCCGTCATGTCGACCCGTTCGAGGGAACGGCCGAGCACCAGGAACCGCCAGCCGTCGTCGCGGGGCATGGTCCCGTCGAGCAACCCGGCGACGACCGCGGCCCGCTCCCGGACGTAGCGGAAAAAGCCGTGCGGACCGTGCCGGCGGGCCAGCGCCTCCTGTGCGGGCAACGCATGGAAGGTGCTGTTCAACGCCTCCCACAGCTCGCTCGACAGTGCTTCGCGGACGCCCCTGGCGTTCTCCCGGGCGGCGGCGAGGGCCCCGACGATCGAGCTGGTGTCACCGGGGCGGAAGGCCAACCACTCCGTCGTACGCCGGGCATCGAGCAGGCCTGACGGGACCTCGACGCCCATCACGGCGAGCACATCCCGGGAGGCAGCCGCCTCGTCGACCCACGGGTCCTCCAGCAGGGTGTGGACGTGGACGTCGAGCAGGCGGCTGGTGTCCTCGGCCCGCTCGACGTAGCGACCGATCCAGTACAGCGACTCGGCGACCCGGCTCAGCATGCGTTGCTCCTGTGCGGTGTCACTGCTGCTGGTGGTCCTGGTAGGGGCCGCGGTCCAGGGCGTGCGCGCCCCGCTGGCCGGCCGGGATCAGCGCGCGTCCGGGCTCATCTTCGGCGACGCTCTCGTCACTGGCGATGACCCAGGTGTCCTTGCTCCCGCCGCCCTGGCTCGAATTGACCACGAGCGAGCCCTCGGGCAAGGCGACCCTGGTCAGACCCCCCGGGGCGACCCAGATGTGCGCGCCGTCATTGACCGCGAAGGGCCGCAGGTCGACGTGCCTGGGGACCAGCCGGTCGCCGACCTTCGTCGGGCTGGTCGACAGCTGCACCACCCGCTGCGCGATCCAGCCACGCGGGTCCTTCGCGACGGCGACGCGGAGCGCGGCGAGCTCGCGGTCGCCGGCCTGCGGGCCGATGACCAGGCCCTTGCCGCCGCTGCCGTCGACCGGTTTGAGGACCAGCTCATCGAGGTGGGCGAGCACCCACTCGCACTCGTCGGGGTCCTCGAGCCGGTGCGTGTCGATGTTGGCCAGCACTGGCTCTTCGCCGAGGTAGTAGCGGATCAACTCCGGCACATAGGTGTAGAGCAACTTGTCGTCGGCGACACCGTTGCCAACGGCGTTCGCGATCGTTACCCGGCCGGCGCGGGCGGCGTTGAGGATGCCCGGGCAGCCCACCAGACTGTCCGGCCGGAAATGCAGCGGGTCGAGATAATCGTCGTCGAGGCGCCGGTAGACGACATCGACCCGTTGCTCACCGGCCGTGGTGCGCATCCAGACCACACCATCGCGGCAGGACAGATCCCGGCCTTCGACCAGCTCGACGCCCATCAGCCGGGCCAACAGCGAATGCTCGAAGTAGGCGCTGTTGTAGACGCCGGGGGTGAGCACGACGACCGTCGGCTCGTCCACCCCGGCGGGGGCGGCCGCGCGCAGGGCGTGCAGCAACCGGGCTGGGTAGCTATCCACCGGGCGCACCCGGTGCGTCGCGAGCAGCTCCGGGAAGACCCGCGCCATTGCCCGCCGGTTCTCCACGACGTAGCTGACCCCGGACGGGGTGCGCAGATTGTCCTCCAGCACCCGGAATTCGCCGGCCTCGTCGCGCACCAGGTCGATTCCGCTCACGTGGATCCGAACCCCGTTGGGCGGCGTCACGCCGTACGCCGGGCGGCAGTGCGCTGAGCTGCTCACGACGACCCGCCGGGGCACGACACCGTCGCGGAGCACCGCTTGCCCGGCGTACACGTCGGCGAGGAATGCCTCCAGCGCCCGGACCCGCTGAACCACGCCGCGCTCGACGACAGCCCATTCCTGCGCGGCGATGAGGCGTGGGACGAGGTCGAGTGGGAACGGCCGCTCCTCGCCTGAGACGTCGAAGGTGATCCCCTGGTCGCGGAAGGCATTTGCCAGGGCATTGGCTCGGCCGTCGAGATCCTCCGACGACAGTGCCTGGAGCGCGGCGTACAGGGCCGACGTGCTCTCATGCGGGACGCCGTTGGATGCAAAGACCTCGTCCCAGGCGCCGGCCAGGCGATAGCCGTCGAACAGATCACCCATGGGCCGGGACGCTAGGTCGGGCAGATGTCCGGCGTGTTGCAGCGACGTGACGGTCGCGTCGCCCGGCGGCGGGGGTTCCGGGGCGTTGCAGGGGGCACGCCCGAAGCTGTGTCGGACACCGTGATCTCCCCTGAATCCCGCGAGATGCCCCGGCGTGAGTCGGTGCCGGTCCGCACCATCGCGACGGTGATCGCCATGGTCCTGGCGACGGTCCTGGTCCTGCTGCTGCTGCGTGCGATGTCGAAGATCCTGGTCTGGGTGGTCATCGCCGCGTTCTTCGCTGTCGCGCTGCACCCCGTGGCCAACCGGATCCAGCGGCGGGTCGGCGGCCGTCGTTGGCTCGCCACCCTGCTGCTGTTCCTGGTCGCCGTCGTCCTGCTGGTGGGGATCACCGCCGCCTTCATCACCCCGCTGGTCCGGCAGGCGGGTGTCCTCATCGACCGCGCCCCGGCCTATCTCGACCAGGTCCGGTCCGGCAAGGGCGCGCTCGGGGAGCTGGCCCAGCGGGTGAACCTCAACGACGTCCTGGCGCGCAACAGCAGCAAGCTGAAAGCCAACGCCTCGACCCTCGGCGCCCCCGCGTTGGGCGTGCTCCGTGGGGCTGCCACGTCCGCCGCGGCGATCATCACCATCGTCGTCCTGGCTTACCTGATGGTGCTCGAGGGACCTCAGGTCGTGGCCGGCTCGCTGGGCCTGCTGAGCGAGCAGCGCCAGCGTCGGGTCCGCAAGGTCAGCGCCGACTGCGCCCGGACGGTCACCGGTTATCTGTCCGGCAACCTGCTCATCAGTGTGATCTGCGGGGCGCTCACCTACCTGACCCTGCTGCTGCTCGGTGTGCCCTACGCCGGGCTGATCTCGCTGTTCGTCGCCGTCGCCGACCTCATCCCGCTGGTCGGGGCCACCCTCGGCGCTGTCGTCGCGGTGATCGCAGCCTTCGTCCACGACACGACCGCCGGGATCGTGGTCGTGGTCGTCTTTATCGTTTACCAGCAGCTCGAGAACCATCTGCTGCAGCCGGTCATCTT
>JAYUMN010000172.1:0-1934 GCA_043762595.1 Frankiales bacterium | reverse complement strand
ACGCTCTTGGAGTCGTACAACAGGCGGCCGATGAGGGTCGATTTGCCGTCGTCGACCGACCCGGCGGTGGCGAACCTGAGCTGGTCGGCCACTAGAAGTAGCCCTCCTTCTTGCGGTCTTCCATGGCTGCCTCGCTGGCCCGGTCGTCGGCTCGGGTCGCGCCACGCTCGGTCACCCGGGTCGCGGCGATCTCCTCGACGACCTCGTCGGACGTCCGGGCCGGCGACAGGACGGCGCCGGTGCAGGAGGCGTCCCCCACGGTGCGATAGCGCACCGTGCGCGTCGCGACCACCTCGCCGGCGGTGGGCAGCGAGACCGATGTGACGCCGAGCAACATGCCGTCGCGCTCGAACACCTCGCGCTGGTGGGCGTAGTAGATGCTCGGCACCTCGATGTCCTCGCGGGCGATGTAGCGCCAGACATCGAGTTCGGTCCAGTTCGACAGCGGGAAGACGCGGATGTGCTCACCGGGGTTGTGCCGGCCGTTGTAGAGGTTCCACAGTTCGGGCCGCTGGTTTTTCGGGTCCCACTGCCCGAAGGCGTCGCGGAAGGAAAAGAACCGCTCCTTGGCGCGGGCCTTCTCCTCATCGCGCCGGGCGCCGCCGAAGACCGCGTCGTAGCGACCCTCCTCAATGGTGCGCAGCAGGGTGGTCGTCTGCAGCGGGTTGCGCAGGCCACCGGGCACCTCGTACACCCGGCCTGCGTCGATGTCGTCCTGCACCTTGCCGACGACGAGCCGCGCGTCGAGCTCGGCGACCCGCTGGTCGCGGAAGGCGAGCACCTCGTCGAAGTTGTGCCCGGTGTCGACATGCACCAGCGGAAAAGGAAGTCGGGCCGGCCAAAAGGCCTTCTCGGCCAACCGCAGCATCACAATCGAATCCTTGCCACCGCTGAACAGCAGCGCCGGGCGCTCGAACTGCGCGGCCACCTCCCGCATGACGTGGATGCTCTCGGCCTCCAGCAGATCCAGCTGGGAGAGCCCGACCGTGGTCGGGGTCACGCGAGACCCCGACCGATCAGCAGCGACAGCAGCTGCGCCACCGACTCGTCGAGGCGCTGCTCATGGGTGCGCACGACCGCCTCCGGCGCCGTCGGGGGTTCGTACGGCGCATCGACGCCGGTCAGGCCGGACAGCTCACCGGTCGCCTGCCTGGCGTAGAGGCCCTTGACGTCCCTGGCGCTACACACCTCGACCGGGGTCGCGACGTGCACCTCCAGAAAGCCCGCACCCCGGTCGGCATGCAGCGCCCGGACCCGGTCGCGGGTCCCGGCGTACGGGCTGATGACGGACGCGAGCACGAGCACCCCGTGCTTGGCGAGTCCGGCTGCCACCCAGCCGATCCGGAGCACATTTGTGTCGCGGTCGGCCTGACTGAAGCCGAGGCCTTTGGAGAGAAACTCACGGACCTCGTCGCCGTCGAGGATCTCCACGGGGCGGTGCAACTCGGCGGCGAGTGCGGTGGCGAGGGTGGTCTTTCCGGCGCTCGGCAAACCGGTGAACCAGACCGTCGCCCCAGTGCCCACGGCGGTTACCGACGGTGCGGTGGCGGTCAACAGTCCTCCAGGAGCCGGGTGCATGCCGCAACATGGTGGGTGCGGGAACGGGGTGCGCATCGATGCGCTGGTCGTACTCAGCCCGACGTCAGCGGGAACAGACCGCGCTCGAGGTGCGCTGCAGGTCAACGTGCAGCCGCGCGACGAGGAACGAACCGGTCATGACCTCATCGTCCCACACGTTCCGACGAGCGAGCCGGCGCGGGCCTGTGCCACCCTTGGCGACGTGCCTGTCGTGCTCACATCCCGTCGCCACGTGGACCTCAAGCGCACCAGTAGCGCCATCTGTTCCGCCGGCTGACCCCCGTCCACCCCTGTCACGTCGAATCTCTGGAGACAGCTGTGCCCGCTCCCCGCGGTCAAGGTCAGTGGGCGCTCGG
>JAYUMN010000171.1:0-5439 GCA_043762595.1 Frankiales bacterium | reverse complement strand
GGCCGGTAGGAGAAGCGCAGGGCCACGTCGCGGGGCGCGACCCCCGGCTCCTCCTGCAGCCGTGAGAGCAGCACGATCTCGTCCAAGCCGGCGCCGACGGTCAGCGCCGCCGTCGTCCGCACGAAACTCGCGACCTCCGACAGCGGCAACTCGATCGACGGCCAGGCATAGAGGAAGATGCGGTTGTGGTCGAGCCGACGGCTCGCCCCGCGCTGCGACTGGGCCCGCCGGATGCCGTCGAGGCAGGCCGCGAGCAACCGCTCCAAGGTAGGGAAGCCGATGATGTCGCCGGCGGCGTCCCGCAGCGGCGTCACGTCACGCACCTCCGCCATCGCGATGAGGCGCTCGTCGGCCGGATTCTCCTTGGCCACCAGATGGAACAGGTAGGTGTCCTCGGCGGCGGCCAGCCGAACCCCGTCGAAGTTCTTCAGCCGCCACAGATCGAGCCGCTGACCGGTCAGCGGGTGCATGCCCCGGATGACGCGCTCCTCAGCAAGACCCTCGGGCGCCGGCCGGAACGTCAGGTGCTCGACGTCGCCGAAGGGGGTGCAGACGGTCACCGTCACCCGCCGGCCGACGCAGAGCGGCGGCACCGCCTCGAGCTGCTCGCGCAGCTGCGCAGCCATCGCGTCGGTGTCGGTGGGTCGATCCGGCCAGGACAGATAGAGGTCGATCACCAGGTTGAGCGGGTCTGCCACCTCTCCCGCCAAGGTGGCCAGCGAGGTCAGGGCCGGCGCCAGCCCGGCCATGTCGGTCATCAGCGCGACCAGGTGCAGCTGCTTGCCGCTCAACTCGTAATCACCTGTCACGCAGGGGTTTGCATCGAGGCGCCAGGACCGGATGTGCTCCAGGCTGCGTCGCCGGTAGTAGCGACGGGTCAGCACCTCGAGGATCGGTTCGGGTCCGGTGCCAGTGGACCCGAACCGCTGCGCGAGCAGCCGGATCAACGGCTCAGGACTCGCCACCAGCGCGTCGATCCTGGTCAACTGTGCCGGGGTGTCGTCATGCCCGGATAACTCACCGAGCAGTCGTTCGGCCTCGTCGAAGACGGCCTGCCGGGCTTGCGCCACGAGTGGTTGCTCGAAGAAGCGGAACCGGACAGCGCGGGCGAGGTCGCCGACCGCCGGGTAGCGCAACTGGGTCGCGACCACAAGGCGGTCCAGGACCTCCCCGACGTCGACTCGGGAGGGCCCGGTCGGCAGCTCGCCTGCGGTCAACCACCGGTCGAGCAGCGCGGTGACTGCAGGCAGCTGGCTCACCGCGCGTTGCTGCGCCAGGAAGATGCGGTAGACCGCTTCCTCCAGCGTGGGGCCGGGTTCGAGATCGCTGACGCCGTAGTGCAGGAGCACCCTGGCCAGCCGGGCCCGGAAGCCCTCGGGCAGTGCCTCCCGCTCCAGGTCCAGGGAGTGCAGGTAGGAATGGAAGTACTCCCTGGGGCTGTGGACCTGTTCGTCACCGACCTCCTCGGCGCTCGTCGGGCGATTGCGCGAGAGCTCGCACAGATCGGCGAATGTCGTAAGCACCGCCAACTCGCCGTGCAGTAATTCCAGGTCGTCAACCGGTAACTCGCTACGCGCCCCGCCGTAGCCCGCGGCCAGCTTGCTGCCCCGCTCTGCGCTGACGTCGTAGCCAGTGATCAGCGCCTGTAGCGCCGCAAGAACGGCCAGCGCCGTGCTGCGGGCATCACCGGTCTGCGTGCCCAGCGCCGGCCCGAAAGCGACCCGGGGACTGGTGGCGACCTCGACGTCGTCGCTCACCCGATCCAGCCGCAGCAGCGCAGCACCCGCATCGACCTGGGAATTGACGGCTACCAGCACTTCGCGGATCCGACCCGCGTACGGCGCACGCACCGGGGTTTCCATCTTCATGCTCTCGAGCACCGCGACGGTCTGGCCCGCCTCGACGTCCTGCCCGTCGGCAACCCGGACGGCGACGACGACGGCCGGTGCCGGGGCGCGAACCACGCCCGCTTCATCCCGGACGATCCGGTGGGACGTCCCGTCAACCTCGACCAGGTGCGACGTGGGCCCGCGGACAGCCACGATGTGGAACCGATCGACCCCCACGGTGAGCCGGCTCTCCAGCTCGCTGAGCCGGTCGACGTCGACGTCGACGTCGACGCCGTCGAGCTCCACCCGGTAGCGGTCGACGCTGACCTTGGCGACGGCCAGTCGGTAGACCTGCCCGCGGTAGCCGAGTTCGATCGTGCGCCCGACCTCGTGGCTGGCGCGGGGCCGGCCACCCCGGGCCGAGGCGAGGAACGCGGCCCGCTCGAGCGCCTCTTCCGCGTCATACACGTCGATGGCGACTTGGACAAAGGCGACGTCGGCGTACCGGGCCGGCTCGCTGTCGCGCCCTCCCTCGGCGCCGACCCGGTCCAGCCAGCCGGTGTCGGCGGTGCCAGCCACCACTTCCGGCCGGTCCAGCAGCTCGAGCAGGAACGACTTGGTCGTGGTGCCACCACGTAGGACCACGGTGGTCTCGCGCAACGCGCAGCGCAGCCGGGCGAGCGCCTCAGGCCGATCATGGCCCCAGGCGATGATCTTGGCGACCATCGAGTCGTAGTCCGGCGGGATGACATCGCCGACAGCGATGCCGGTGTCGACCCGCACACCCGGTCCCGACGGCAGGTGCAGCAACTCGACGGCCCCCGGCGCCGGCGCGAAGTCCTGCTCGGCGTCCTCGGCGTTGAGCCGGGCCTCTATCGCGTGCCCGAACTCCCGCGGCGGGTCGCCGACGAGGTGTCCACCGTCGGCGACGTGCAGCTGCAACTTGACGATGTCGAGCCCAGTCGTGGCCTCGGTCACCGGATGCTCGACCTGCAGCCGGGTGTTCACCTCGAGGAACGTGAACAACTGCTCGGTCGGCTGGTAGAGGAACTCCACGGTGCCGGCGCCGACGTAGCCGGCCGCCCTGACCAGTGCGACGGCGGCGTCCCGCAGCCCGGCATCCTGCTCCGAGCTCAGCGCCGGCGAGCTCGATTCCTCGATGAGCTTCTGGTTGCGGCGCTGCACCGAGCAGTCCCGGACCCCGGGCGCCCACACCGCGCCGTACTGGTCGGCGATGACCTGGACCTCGATGTGTCGGCCACCTTCGACCAACCGTTCCATGAACACCACCGGATCGGCGAACGTTCGCAGGGCCTCGGCCTGGGTGCGCTCGATGGCGTCTTCGAGCTCGTCTGCGGACCGCACGATGCGGATGCCGCGACCTCCCCCACCGCTCCTGGCCTTGACGATGAGCGGATAGCCGATGGTCGCCGCGTGCCGACGGGCGTCCTGCACGCCCTCGACGGGTCCACCGCTCCACGGTGCGACGGGCACGCCGGTCTGCTCCGCCAGCAGCTTGGCCTCGACCTTGTCACCGAGGCGTCGCATCGCCGCTGCCGGCGGCCCGATGAATACGACACCAAGATCCGAGCACAACTCGGCGAAGGCCGGATCCTCAGCCACAAAGCCCCAGCCGACCCAGGCGGCATCCGCCCGGCTGGTCTGCAGCGCCCGGCCGAGCTCGGCGTGATCCAGATAGGGACTGCCCGCGCCCGAGCTGCGCAAGACGACGGCCTCGTCGGCGGCCCGGACGAACATCGCCCGACGCTCGGCTTCGGTATGGAGCGCAATGACCCGGATCCCGTAGCCATGCTCCTCGTTCAGCTCGCGGACAGCACGGATCAGCCGGATGGCCGGCTCCCCTCGGTTGACGACCGCGATGCGCCCGAACACGTCGTACCTCTCTGTCGATGTACCAAGGTCACATCCAGCGCTACATGTCCAGGCCGCCGTTGACCCCCCACACCTGGCCGGTGATGTAGGACGAGGCGTCCGCAGCCAGGAAGTGCACGACCCGGGCGATCTCCGCCGGCTGGCCGAGCCGCCCCAGCGGGACCCGTGCCTTGATCCCGTCGAGGACGCTATCGGGCAGTGTCGCAAGCATCTCGGTCTCGATGAACCCGGGGGTCACCGTGTTGACGGTCAAGCCGATCCCGTCGGTCTTGCCAGCCCGCTGCAACTGCATCGCGGCCTCGCGCGCCAGCGTCTTGGTCAGCCCGAACAGCCCCGACTTGGCAGCCGCGTAGTTGACCTGCCCGATGTTGCCCATCTCACCGATCACCGAGGAGATCATCACGATGCGGCCGCTGCCACGCGGCAACATGTGCCGCAGCGCCGCTTGCGAGAGGTAGAACGCCCCGGACAGGTTGACGTCGATGACCCGCCGCCAGTCCTCGTCGGTCATCTTCAGCACCGACCGGTCGGCGGTGATGCCGGCGTTGTTGACCAAGATGTCGAGCCGGCCCTGCTGCTCTACGACCTCGGTGACGCAGCGACGGCAGTCCTCCCCGGAGCTGATGTCACCGCGGTGCACCGTCAGTGTGCGGTCCGGGTAGCTCCGCGCGAAGTCCTGCGCGAACTGCTCGGCGGCCTGCTCGTTACCGCTGTAGCCGGCGGCGACGTCGGCGCCCTGTGCGGCCAGGCTCTGACAGATCGCCGCGCCGATGCCGCGGGTCCCCCCGGTGACGAACGCCACCCGTCCGAGCAATTTCTCCCCGCCGTTCAATGTCACCGTCATACCGCTCCTTCGTCGCGTCCTGGGTACAGAGGGCCTGGCCCGGGTCAGCAGTTCAGCGCAGCTCGGCCTGCACGTCGTGGTGCTCTCGGGTCCCCGGGCTGAGGATGGTGCTGCCTGGTCGGGGCGTCAACGATGGCGACTCGTCAGGTTTGCCCAATGACCGGCTGCGCGGCGTTACGGTGGCGCCATGGTGCCCGCGTCGCCCGGCCCGTCACGGTTGTCCCGACCTCCTCGCCGCCGGCTGCTGAGCGTCGCCCTGCTCGCTGTGCTGGCCGCTGTCCTGCTGGTCACCCTGGTCAGCCTCGACGCCAGCCAGGACCCCGCTTCGTCCGCGCCGGCCGCGGGGCCCGCCGGGCCGCCCCGGATCGGCGCCGCTCGGGTCGTCGACCTCGACGACGTCGGCGACCCGTTCATCCTGCCGGTCACCGGCGGGACCAGGGCCGACCCGGCGGCTCGCTACGTGCTGTTCTGGACGACCGATTGGCAGTCCAACGTGCCGACCGCAGTGTCCGCGGACCTGGTGCACTGGCACCGGATCGCCGACGCGCTACCGGTCCTGCCGTCGTGGGCGGCCCCGCAGCGGACCATGACGTGGGCCCCGTCGGCGCTGCAAGTGGCCGGTGGGTGGGTCCTCTACTTCAGCACCCAGGAGCAGGCCAGTGGCAAGGAGTGCCTCGGCGCCGCCTTTGCCAACGACCCGGGCGGCCCCTACCGGGACCCGTCGACCGTGCCGCTGCTCTGCCAGCGTTCGCTTGGCGGCTCGATCGACCCGGGCGTCGTGCGGGACAGCGCCGGCCACCTCAACCTGCTCTGGAAGAGCGACGGCAACGCCGGTCGCTCGCCGGTCGGTCTGTGGCAGCAGCAGCTCGCCGC
>JAYUMN010000170.1:0-2842 GCA_043762595.1 Frankiales bacterium | reverse complement strand
GACCAGGACGTGTCTCGCTCGGTCGAGCTGTTCCACCGCGTCAACGAACAGGACTTCGAGGCCTGCGAGCGGACGCAGCCGGCGATGTCGTCACGCGCCTACGTCGACGGCGGTGTCCTCGTCCCGGCCGAGCATCACATCGGTGCGTTCCATGACTGGCTCAGGGGCCAGATCGACGACGCAGGGGATTCGCCGTGAGCCACCTGACGGCCCGTGGATCTGCTGCCCAGCTACGCCGGAGGCACCCGGGCCAGGGCGTCCTGGGCCGGGTGCCTCCAGCGGCGGAACGACGCTTGCGACGTTGTTGACGTCGCCTACGGCCTAGGCCACCCTGAGCCCAGGTCGGACGGCGCGTCCGAGGAACATCTGTTGAAGTGAGGACCTTGACGTGCCCAACCGAGCACTCTCTCTTGCCACCGTGGTGGTTGCGGCCAGTCTGGCGCTGACCGCCTGCGCGGGCAGTAGTACCAAGAGCTCGGCCAAGGCCGGTGCTGGCTCGGCTCCGGCTGCGGGGGCCGACGTGGCGACCGCCAGCTCGGCGGCAGCCGCTGGCGGCATGGAGGCCCTGGTCGCGGCGGCGAAGAAGGAGGGCACCCTCAATGTCATTGCCCTGCCGCGCGACTGGACGAACTACGGGGAGTTGCTCGACGGTTTCGTCAAGAAATACGGGCTGAAAATCAACAACGCCAACCCGGGCGGCTCCAGCGCCGACGAGCTGACCGCGATCAAGTCCCTGCGAAGCCAGAGCCGGGCGCCGGACGTGGTCGATGTCGGGCAGTCCTTCGCGCTCACCGGCGCCAAGGACGGCCTCTACGCGCCGTATCAGGTGTCGACGTGGGGGCACATCCCCAGCACCTTGAAGGACCCGAACGGGCTCTGGACCAACGACTACGGCGGCTACATCTCGATCGGCTGCGACGCGAGCAAGATCAAGCCTTGTCCGACGTCGATGGCAGCGCTCAACAACCCGGCGTACAAGGGCAAGTTGGCGCTCAATGGCGATCCGACGAAGGCGAACGCGGCCTTCAGTGCGGTCTGGACGGCGGCGCTGGCGCAGGGCGGCTCCTTGGACGACATCAAGCCGGGGATCGCGTACTTCGCCGCGCTCAAGAAAGCCGGTATCTACGTGCCGATCCAGGCCACCGCCGCCACCATCCAGAGCGGCGAGACGCCCATCGTCATCAACTGGGACTACCTCAACGCTTCCGCGGCAGATGCCCTGAAGGCCAGGGGCCGCACCTTCGAGGTGGCGGTGCCCAGCGACGCGAAATTCTCGGCCTACTACGCACAGGCCATCAGCAAGTTCGCCCCCCATCCCGCCGCCGCGCGGCTCTGGGAGGAGTACCTCTACAGCGTCGAGGGCCAGAATGGTTGGTTGAAGGGCTACGGCCGACCCGCCGAGCTGGCGGCGCTCACCACGGCCAAAACCGTCAACGCGGTGTACGCCGCGAAACTGCCGCCGGTGACTGGCACGCCGACGTTCCCGACGGCCGGGCAGGTCACGGCGGCGAAGGGCGTCGTCACGCAGGACTGGGCCAACGCGGTCAAGTAGTGAGCCTGAGCCAGCCGGTGTCGCGGGGTCTGCTGACCGGGGACCCTGCGGACCGGTACTGCGACCTCCTCGGGCCCGCCTTAGCGTCGGCGGGGCGGCAACCGGCCCCCGCGGAGCGTCGTCGGTTGAGCTGGTCCTGGCTCGGCCTAGTGCCGTTCTTCGGCTATCTCGGACTGTTCTTCGTGTTGCCCACGGGGGTGCTGCTGTGGACCGCGTTCCAGGCCAGCGGGACGGGCGCCTACACGACTGACAACCTGCACGCCTCGATCAGCGGCGCCTACCGCAGCGGCCTGCAGCACAGCGTGATCATCTCGGCGCTGGACGCCGCCATCGCCGCCGTGCTTGGGTTGGTCCTCACCCAGGCGATCGTGACGAGCCGTCGCACGTTCTTCCGGCGGCTCGTCAGCAGCGCCAGTGCGGTGCTGGCCAACTTCGGTGGCCTGCCGCTCGCCTTTCTGTTCGTGGCTGCCATCGGCAATGCGGGCATCCTGACCTCGGTGCTGGACAAGCGCCTCGGTGTGTCCCTTTCCGGTGACCTGCACTTCGACCTGTACAGCGTGGCCGGGGTGGAGTTCGTCTACCTGTACTTCCTCATCCCGCTCATGGTCCTCGTGGTGACGCCGGCGTTGGAGGGACTGCGCCCGCAGTGGCGGGAGTCGGCGCAGAACCTGGGCGCCACTCGCTGGCAGTACTGGCGGTACGTCGCCGGGCCGGTGCTTGCGCCGAGCTTCTTCGGTGCGGTCGCGCTGCTGTTCTGCAGCTCGTTCTCCGCCTACGCCACGGCCGCCGCCCTCACCAACGGAACCCTGTCGCTGACGTCGCTCCAGATCGGTGCCGTGCTGTCCGGCAACGTCATCACCGGCCAGGAGAACGTCGGGGCGGCACTGGCGCTGGACATGATCGTGGTCGTCGTGCCGCTGACCATGCTCTATCTCGCGATGCAGCGCAGGACGACCCGATGGCTGCAGTAGGCCTGCCGCAGGCGGCGCTCGGGCCCGGCCGGTTGCGTTTGATGCGTCCTGGTCGCGCCGTAGTGCTGCTCGTGGCGGCGCTGTATTTCCTCGGTCCGCTCGCGGCCGCCTTCTGGTTCTCCGTCAAGGACAGTGGGGGCATCACCTGGCACGCCTACACCCAGATGTTTTCTGCCCAGGGCTTTACGTCGGCGCTGGCCCTGTCCTTCGAGCTGGCCGCGGTCGCCGTCGTGGTGACCATCGCGCTGATGCTGCCGACGATGCTCCTGGTCCAGCTCCGCTTCGCCCGACTGCGTGGCCTGGTCGAGACGCTGTCGCT
>JAYUMN010000169.1:0-20470 GCA_043762595.1 Frankiales bacterium | reverse complement strand
GCTGCCCCCACCAGTGAGGTGCTGGTCTTCGTCGACGCCGACGTGGTGCTGGCGCCGCACGCAGTCGCGGCAACCGCCGAGCTGCTCGACAGCGCACGGCTGGACCTTGTGTCGCCCTACCCACGGCAGGACGCGCCCGGGTTCACCCGGCTGCTGCAGCCGTTGCTGCAGTGGTCGTTCCTGACGTTCCTGCCGCTGCGACTGGCCGAGCGTTCTCCCCGGCCCTCGCTCAGCGCCGCCAACGGCCAGTTGCTCGCCGTCCGGCGGGAGGTCTATGCCCGCGCCGGCGGTCACGCCGCGGTCCGCGCCGACGTCGTCGAGGATGTCGCCCTGCTGCGTGCCGTCAAGGCCGTCCGCGGCACCGGTGGCGTCGCTGACGGCACCGCCCTCGCCACCACCCGCATGTACGACGGCTGGGGCGAGCTCGTCGCCGGTTACACCAAGTCCCTGCACACCGTCCCCGTCGCCACCTCCGGATTGCTCACCGCCCTGTACGTCGTACCGGCTGTCGCTGCGCTGCGGGGCAGCCGCGCAGGGCAGTTGGCCTACGCTGCCGGGGTTCTCGGCCGCGTCATCAGCGCGCGACGGACCGGCGGCCGGCCCCTCGACGCGCTCGCCCACCCGCTATCGGTCGCCGCCCTGGTGGGGCTGACCGCCCGGTCGCACCTGGCCCACCGGCGCGGCACGCTGACCTGGAAGGGCCGCGCCCTGTGAGCCGCGTGGTCGTGATCGGGGCCGGCGTCGGCGGTCTCGCAGCCGCCGCCAGGCTCGCCGCTGCCGGCCACGACGTCACCGTCTGCGAGGCGACCGGCACCGTCGGCGGCAAGCTCGGCAGCTGCGAGCGGGGCGGTTTCCGATTCGATACCGGACCCTCGCTGGTGACCATGCCGCAGGTCTTCACCGACCTGTTCGAGGCGACCGGCGGCTGGCCGGTCGGCCTGTCCCTGCAACGACTCGACCCGATCGCCCGCTACCGCTTCGCCGACGGCACCACCTTCGACGCGACCGACGACCTCGACGACTTCTGCGGCCGGCTCGAGGCGTGGAGCCCGGGCAGCGGCGCCGACTGGCGGACCTTCACTCGCCGGGCGGGCCGGGTCTGGGAGGCCAGCCGGGGGCCCTTTCTCGAGTCGACGCTGGACGGCCCGTCGGCGATCGGCCGGCTCGCCCTGCGGCACCCCACCGACATCGCCGCAATCGCACCCGGCCGGTCGCTGCGCTCGCTGGGTCGGCGCCACCTGCGCGACCCACGGCTGCGCACCTTCCTCGACCGCTACGCCACCTACACCGGGTCCGATCCCCGCCGAGCGCCGGCGGCGCTGGCCGCTGTCCCCTACGTCGAGCAGACCTACGGCGGGTGGTATGTCCCCGGCGGTCTGCGCCGACTCGGCGAGGCGATCCACGAACGGGCTGTCGATCGCGGCGCCGCGGTGCTGCTGGACGCCCGGGTCACCTCGATCAGCACGGCGGCCGGCGCCGTCGACGGGGTGCGTCTCGCCGACGGTCGGGTGCTGCCCGCCGACGTGGTCGTCGCCAACGCCGACGCCGCCCATGTCTACGGCGAGCTCGTCGAGGCACCGGCCGCAGCCCGCCGCCTCGCCCGGGCCACCCCGTCGCTGTCCGGCTTCGTGCTGTTGCTCGCGCTACGGGGGCAAACCCCGGGGCTCGCGCACCACACCGTGCTGTTCCCAGCCGACTACGACGCCGAGTTCGATGCGGTCTTCGGCGCGCCGGCCCGGCCGGTTCCCGATCCGACCATCTACCTCAGCGTCCCCGACGACCCGTTGGTGCGGCCCGACGGGCACGAGGCGTGGTTCGTCCTCGTCAACGCCCCACGGCATGGCGTCGGCCGCGGCGCCATCGACTGGCGCGCACCCGGTCTCGCGGACGCCTACGCCGAGCGGCTGCTGGACCTGCTGGCCGCGCGCGGCCTGCCCGTGCGGGACCGGTTGCTGTGGCGGGAAATGCGGAGCCCGGCTGATCTCGAGGCCCGGACCGGCGCGGTCGGCGGGTCGATCTACGGCACGTCGAGCAACGGTGCCGCCGCGGCGTTCCTTCGGCCGGCCAACCGATCCCCGGTGCCGGGGCTGTTCCTGGTCGGTGGCTCCTCGCACCCCGGCGGCGGTCTGCCGCTCGTCACCCTGTCCGCGCAGATCGTCGCCGGCCTCATCGGTCCGGCCTGACCTACCGATGAGGCCGAGGCCCGTTCGTGCCGCCGCCGGCACAGCGCCGGGTGAAGCCGACGTGGCCGCGACCGACAAGCGTCCGTGGCCGTCAACTTCTACCGCCGGGGAGTGCGCCCCCGGTCGCCACGTCGTCGGACGCCGGCAGCGCCGTCAGCTGCCGGCGGATGGCGACCGCGAGTTGGCCGATCGAGACCACGGTCATCGCCAGCAGCAGGGCCGGCCCGACGACCGACAGAACGTCTGACAAGCCGAGGAAGACGCCGCTGAAATGGATCGACGCGGCCAGCAGGATCACCCGGGTCGGCCGCTCGGCCATTGTCACGCGGCCCACCTCGTCGCCGCCGGCATTGCCTGCCCTGGCGCGCAGGTACTCCAGGAAGAAAAATCCGAAGCCTAAGCCGACGGCAAGCGGCACCGGGCAGCCGACGGACACGACCGCAAGTACAAACATCGCGTCGCTGATGCGGTCGACCGCACTGTCCAGGACATACCCCCACCTGGTGGTGCGGTTCTCGAGCACGGCGACGCACCCGTCGAGGGTGTCGAACAGACCGCTGAGCACCATCGTCCAACCGGCCGCGATCCACCAGCGACCGCCGATCTCGGACAGCACGAGGACCAGCCCGGCGAGCCAGATCGAGCTGATCGTGACGACGTCGGGCCAGACGCCGCGCCGGGCGATCGGCCGCGCGATCGCGTGCACCATGGTCAGCCAACCCCGCAACCAGACGCTGCCCGTCCAGGGGTCGTAACCGCCGTGCAGCACCTGCCACCGGTCGAAGTAGCCAGCTCGATCGGCAATCTCCTGCCTCGGTGGCCGGGCCGTCACGACAGCCAGCACGAGCAGGGCAAGCCCGAACGCGGCCAGGGCGAGCAGCAACAGTCCGTTGCGGGTCATGCGACGCCCCGGGACCGCCGACTGGCTCGGGCCAGCCGCTCGGCCTGGGCGACGAGCAGTCGGGCGGTGATCCCGCTCGCCAGCCACAGGGGCAACACCGCCGGCCGGGCGAACACCCCGTCGACGACCACGCTCACCGACACGTCGCATCCGCCGCGCACCGCCGGGGTGAGCTCGAAGGTCTCTTCCTGGGTGACGCCCGGCAAGGTCCGCACGACCAGCCGGAGCCGTTGCTCGGCGACGCTCTCGACGACGTCGACCGGGATGCGCAACGCCATCCCCCGCGAGATGCCCAACAGGTGCTGGCCTGCGGCGGCCCGGCCCGCTGCGCCCCGGACCCGGTGCAGCGTCAGGTCGAACGACGGCCAGCGCTCCGGCGACCCGAGCAGCTCCCAGACCTGCGCGGGTGAGGCCGAGGTGTGGACGCGGTGCACGAGCTTCATGACCGGCAACCGTATGGCGCCTGCTACTCCAGCGACCACCGGATACGCACCGACACGCTGACCTGCGAGGTGCCGGCGTCCAGTGGGACCGGGGACGCCGCCCCAGCCGTGGCGACGGCAAGGTTGCCCTGCGACCGGACGTCCGGCTGCGCAGACGGCGTCGTCTCGGCCAGCAGCTGCACGTCGCCGAGCCGCTTGCCGGAGAGCTCGGCGTACCGCTGCGCCTTGGCCTTGGCATCGGCGTAGGCCGCGTCGCGGGCCTTGCCGAGCAGGGCGGCGTCGTCCTCGAGGGAGAACGCAACGCCCTGCAGGGTCGCCTCGTTGCCACCGGCCTGGATCGCGTCGGTGATCACCCGCCCGGCGGTGGCGACGTCGTGCAGCTTGACGGTGACCTGCTCGTTGACGACGTAGCCGTTGCGGCGGCCCTTGTCGTCGTAGGCCTGCTGCAGGTCGACCTGCGAGGTCTGGACATCCGCGTCGGCGAGGTGATCTTTGCGCAGCGCGGCTCGCAGGGTGCGCTGGCGGCTGTTGGCGTCGCGCAGCGCAGTGCTGACGTCGCCGCGCCGGATCGAGACGCCCAGGTTGACCCGCAGCACGTCCGGCACACCGGTGGTCTTGCCGAGTCCGTCGACCACGACACCGGTCTCGGCGGGGGCGGGCGTCGCGGCCGCGGCTACGGTCGGTCCATGCGGTGAGCCCAGGACGTACGCCGCGACGATGGCGGTGGCTGGGATGGCGAGCACAGCGGTGCGGTTCACGGGAGCCTCCACGATGGGTGTGGAGGTTGGACGCAGCCCGACCCTGTCCGGTTGCTAGGGACGGACGGACAGACCCAGCCGGGACCACACCTCGCGAGTCGCCGTCGACCGGTTGAGCGTGATGAAGTGCAGCCCCGGGGCGCCCTCTGCGAGCAGCCGGTCCGACAGTGCGGTCGCCACCTCGACTCCGATCGACCGAACCGCCGCCGGGTCAGCTTTGACAGCGTGCAGGCGGGCAGCGAGATCGGGCGGGAAGGCGGCTCCGGACAGCAGCGCGAAGCGCTCGATCTGGGCGACGTTCGTCACCGGCATGATCCCGGGCAGGATCGGCACCTCACAGCCGGTGGCCGCGACCCGGTCCCGCAGCCGCAGGTAGTCCTCGGCCCGGAAGAACATCTGGGTGATGGCGAAATCGGCTCCGGCTCGGCACTTCTGGACGAAGTGGCGCACGTCGCCGTCGTGGTCGGCCGACCGGGGGTGCTTCTCGGGAAAGGCCGCGACCCCGACGCAGAAGTCGCCGCTGGCCTTGACCAGGCGGACCAGCTCCTCGGCGTACTCAAGGCCCTCCGGGTGCCTGGTCCACTCGGCCCGCGGGTCACCGGGCGGGTCGCCGCGCAGCGCGAGGACGTTGCGCACCCCTGCCCCGGCGTACTGCCCGACGATCCGTCGCAGCTCGGCGACTGAGTGGTCGACGGCGGTGAGGTGGGCCAGTGGCAGCAGCGTCGTGTCGGTGGCGATCCGTTCGGTCATCGCGACCGTGCTGTCGCGGGTGGAGCCACCGGCGCCATAGGTCACCGAGACGAACGCCGGTTGGAGCGGCTCCAGCTCGCGGATCGCCTGCCAGAGCTGACGTTCGCCCTCGGGGGTCTTGGCCGGGAAGAACTCGAAGGAGAACAACCGGTTGCTGCTGGCGAGCAGGTCGGTGATCGTGCGGCTGGCCATGACGGCAAGGTTAGGGCACTACATTGCGACGTCATGAGTCCTCTCGACCGTGGCGAGCTCCGCCGGCGGGTGCAGGCTGCCCTCGACGCCTTCGTGGCCGCGCGACGACCCGGTCTTGCCGCGGTCAGCCCGGAGCTGTTGCCACTCACCGACGCGCTCGACGAGCTGATCTCGGGCGGCAAGCGGTTGCGGCCGGCGTTCTGCTTCTGGGGTCACCTGGGCGCCGGCGGCGCCGACACCGAGGAGCTGGTCGTCGCGGCGGCCTCACTCGAGCTGTTCCAGGCCTGCGCGATCATCCACGACGACGTGATGGACCGAAGCGACACCCGGCGCGGCAAGCCGGCGGTGCACCGGCGGTTCGCCGAGCTGCACCGGGACAAGGCCTGGCACGGCGACCCGGAGGTGTTCGGCGCGGGTGCCGCGATCCTGCTGGGCGACCTGTGCCTGAGCTGGTCTGACGAGATGCTCTCGACCAGCGGCGTCCCCGGCCTCACCGAGGGCAAGGCCGTCTACGACGCGATGCGCAGCGAGTTGATGGGTGGGCAGTACCTCGATCTGCTCGAACAGGCCCGCGGCGGTGGCTCGGTCGAGCGGGCGCTGCGGGTGGCCCGGTACAAGAGTGCGAAGTACACGATCGAAAAGCCGCTGCACCTCGGGGCGGCGCTCGCCGGCGCCAGCCAGGAGATGTTCGACGCCTACTCGGGTTACGGACTGCCGCTCGGCGAGGCGTTCCAGTTGCGCGACGACGTGCTCGGCGTGTTCGGCGACCCGTCGCAGACCGGCAAGCCGGCCAGCGACGACCTGCGCGAGGGCAAGCGCACCGTCCTGGTCGCGATGGCCATGGAGGCCGCCTCGCCCGCGCAGGCCTCCGTCGTCCGCCGTCACCTGGGTGACCCGCACCTCGGCGAGCCGGGCGTCAGCGCCCTACGCACGGTGCTCACCGACACCGGTGCGGTCGGTCGGGTCGAGGGGCTCATCGGCACGCTGATGGACGACGCGCTGGCCGCGCTGGCCGCGGCGCCGATGACCGAGCCGGCCCGCGAGGTCCTGGGCGAGCTCGCCGTCGCCGCGACCTTTCGCAGCGTCTGAGCCGGTACGCGCGCAACGTTCCGGCCGGCGCAGGACCCCGTCCGGCCGCTCGCACGCTGTGCTGCCCGAGCCGACCGTTATCCTCACCGGCACCATGACTGCACCGACCCTTGCGGCCAACGACCCCTGCTGGTGCGGCAGCGGGCGCCGCTACAAACGATGCCACCGGCTGGCCGATCTCGACCCGGACCGGGCCGCCGCCGACCAGGTACGCCGGGACGAGGCGGAGCGGCTTGCCTCGTCCTACGTCCGCCCGGGCCGGTTGTCGCCGCGCCGCGAGGTACCGGCCGGGATCGCCCGCCCGTCGTACGCGCTGGACCCGAGGGGCCGGCCCAGCGAGCGCGAGTCGAGCGCGCCCAAGGACGATGCGACCCTGGCCCTCATGCGGGTCGCCGGGCGGGCCGCCGCCGAGGTGCTGCGGGCGGTCGGCGCGGCGGTCCGGCCGGGTGTGACCACTGACGAGCTCGACGCGGTGGTGCACGCCGCCTGCATCGAACGTGGCGGCTATCCCTCGCCACTGGGCTACAACGGTTTCCCGAAGTCGCTGTGCACGAGCATCAACGAGGTCATCTGCCACGGGATCCCGGACTCCACGGTGCTTGCCGACGGCGACATCGTGAACTGTGATGTGACCATTTTCCTGGACGGGGTGCACGGCGACACCAACGCGACGTTCCTCGTCGGCCAGGTGGACGAAGCGTCGCGCCGGCTCGTCGAGGTCACCCGCGAGTGCCTCGACGTCGGCATCGCGGCGGTCCGGCCCGGTGCCCGGGTGCGCGACATCGGCACAGCCATCCAGGGTCATGCGGAGGGCCACGGCTACGGCGTGGTGCGGGCGTTCGTCGGCCACGGCATCGGCCGGTCGTTCCACAGCGATCCGCAGGTCTATCACTACGACAATCCCGCGGCCCGGCAGGAACTCATGCCCGGCATGACCTTCACCATCGAGCCGATGATCACAATGGGCGGCTGGCAGCACGAGATGTGGGATGACGGCTGGACGGCCGTCACGGCCGATCGATCGCGCACAGCGCAGTTCGAGCACACGCTCGTCGTCACCGAGACAGGTGCCGAGGTCCTCACCCGCTGAGCCAACGCCTGACTGGCCGCCGGGCTGTGACCCGTCGAACACTGCCGCGCGCATGGCGCGGGACGGCCGAAGGCGAGCCGCGCCGGTACGCTGCTGAGCGTGCGCACTGTCCCTGGCAAGACCGACCATGTGGTGATCGTCGGCGCTGGACTGGCTGGTCTGAGCGCCGCGCTCCGCCTGATCGGGGCGGGCCGTGAGGTCACCGTCCTGGAGCGCGAGGCGGTGCCCGGCGGCCGCAACGGCGTTCTCGAGGACGCCGGCTACGCCTTCGACACCGGCCCGACCGTCCTGACCATGCCCGACCTCATTGCCGACGCCCTGGACTGCGTCGGTGAGCGGCTCGAGGACTGGCTCGAGCTGCAGCCGGTCGATCCGCTCTACCGCGCGTTCTATCCCGACGGCTCCGTGCTCGACGTCAAAGCCGACGTGCACGAGATGGCCGCGGAGGTCGAGCGGGTTTGCGGACCTGCGGAGGCCGCCGGCTACCTGCGCTATGTCGACTTCGTCGCCAAGCTCTACCGCTACGAGATGAAGGACTTCATCGACCGCAACATCGACTCACCGTTCGACCTCATCACGCCTAACCTGGCCCGGCTCGCCGCAATCGGCGGGTTCGCAAAGCTCGCTCCCAAGGTCGGGCAGTACCTCAAAGACCCGCGCACCCAGCGGGTGATGTCGTTTCAGTCGATGTACGCCGGACTGTCGCCGTACGACGCCTTGGCGATCTACGCCGTCATCGCCTATATGGATTCGGTGGCGGGCGTGTACTTCCCCAAGGGCGGCATGCACGCGGTTCCGCGGGCGCTGGCCGGAGCTGCCGAAAAGCACGGCGCAACCATGCGCTACGGCACCACCGTGACCCGGGTGCTGGTCAGTAACGGTCGGGCGGTCGGCGTCGAGACTGCCGACGGCGAGCGCATTCTCGCCGATGTGGTGGTGCTCAACCCAGACCTACCGGTGGCCTACCGGGAATTGTTGCCGCCGGAGCTGACACCCCGCCGGGTCAAGTCGCTCACCTACTCGCCGAGCTGTTTTTTGCTCCTGGCCGGTTCGTCTGCGACCTACACCAAGACCGCCCACCACAACATCCACTTCGGTAAGCAGTGGCGGGAGGTCTTCACCGACCTGATCGACCGCAAGCAGCTGATGGCCGACCCGTCGGTGCTGGTCACCAATCCGACCCGCAGTGATCCCTCGCTCGCACCCGACGGCAAGCAGATCTATTACGTGCTGTTCCCAACCCCTGACATGAGCTCGGGCATCGACTGGGACGTTGTCGGCCCGCGCTACCGCGACGAGTGCGTGGCCCGGCTGGAGTCGATGGGCTACGTCGGGTTCGGCGACGCCGTCGAGGTCGAGCACGTCACCACCCCCGCCGACTGGCAGCGCCGTGGCATGGCGATGGGTGCGCCGTTCGCCAGCGCCCATTCGTTCTTCCAGACCGGGCCGTTCCGGCCGACCAACCTCGCGCCAAAGGTCGACGGCGTGGTGTTCGCCGGCTCCGGCACCCAGCCCGGGGTAGGGGTGCCGATGGTCCTCGTCAGCGGCCGGCTCGCTGCCGAACGCATCCTGGGCAAGGACAAGTCCTACCGCTCGCGCGCACAACGCCTGGGCAGTCCCCTGTCGTGACACTGCCGCCGTTCATGCACACCGGTGTCCCGCGCCGGCTGCTGATCGGCGGGCTGGTGGGCAGCACGCTCACCGCGATCGGCGGGATCGGCGTCGGTGCCATACCGAGGGCCCGGGACCCGGTCGCAGCGCTGCTCGGCCTGCAGAGCCTGCACCGCAGCTACACCGGCCGCTGGGTCGCCCTGGCCATGGTGCTTGCCGGGGTCCTGTCGCTCGCTGTTGTCTGGTGGCGGGTCGGCCGGCTGCTCGAGCAGCTCTCGCCGCGGGCTGTGTTGTCTATCGCCGGCCTGTGGTCGCTGCCATTGCTCGCCGCGCCCCCGCTGTTCAGCCGGGACGTCTACGCGTACGCCGGGCAGGGCCACCTGGTTGCCTCGGGGGTCGATCCCTACACCTACGGCCCAGGGGTCCTGTTCGACAAGTTCGGCGGGGCAGTCGACACCGTCTGGGCGTTCACCCCCGCGCCGTACGGGCCGGTGTGGCTCTGGCTGACCGGCCGTGTGGTCTTGCTCACCGGCAACCACGTCGTGGTGTCCGTGCTGATGTTGCGCTTCGTCGCGGTCGGCGGGCTCTTGCTCATCGCCTGGGGTCTGCCTCGGCTGGCCCGCGCACACGGTGTGCCGGCGCAGCGCGCCCTGTGGCTCGGCCTCGCAAACCCCCTCGTCCTGCTGCACGGCGTCGGTGGCGCACACAACGACACCGTGATGGTGGGGCTACTGGTCTGCGGTCTCGCCGTCGCGGGCCCCGCCACCGGGCGACTCGTCGTCGCGGCCGCACTGGTCACGGTCGCGGCCCTGGTGAAACTGCCGGCCGCGGCGGCGCTGGCATATCTGCCCATCGTGGTGCCCGGCGGCTGGCGGGTTCGGATCAGGTCGGCCGGGCTGGTGGCGGTCAGCGCCGCCCTCACCGCGGTGCTGGTCACCAGCCTGTCCGGCCTTGGCTGGGGCTGGCTGCGCACCGTCGACGCCGGTAGCGCCCGGCTGTCGGTGTGGTCGCCGCTGACCGGTGTGGGGGTGCTGGCCGGGCACGCCCTGAATCGGCTCGGCATCATCGAGACGCCAGGGCTCGTGCTCCACCTCGTTCTCGCCGGCGGTCTGCTCGCAGCCGGCCTGACCGCGCTTGTGTTGCTGTCGCGGGCCAGCCGGCTGGGTCCGCTGCGCGCCCTGGGTCTGACCTTGGTCACCGTTGTCGCGCTCGCCCCGGTCGTGCAGCCGTGGTATCTGCTCTGGGGGCTGGTCCTGTTGGCGGCGGTTGGCGGCGATCGGATCCCGCTCGCGCTCGCCGCGTTGTCGGTCACCCTGTGCCTGGCGGTCCTGCCCAACGGCCGGAGCGTGATTCAACCGCCGCTCTACGGCCTGCCCGCGCTCGCCGTCGTGGCCCTGGCCGCGGTCGGCGTCCGAACCTCGTCGCGGGGCCTGCGCCCCGGCGTACGCCAGACTGCCCCGTTGTGAGCAAGACAGCCCTGGACGCGGCCGGGATCCGGGATCCGGCGCTGCGCGCGTCGTACGAGGCGTGCCGGCGGCTGAACGCTTCGCACGGCAAGACCTACTACCTCTCGACGCTGCTGCTGCCGGCCTGGAAACGGCCCTACGTCCACGCGCTCTACGGCTTCGCCCGCTACGCCGACGAGATCGTCGACGACCTCGGCTCGACGCTGACCGACGCTGAGAAGGCCGATTGGCTGATCGGCTGGGGCGCGCAGTTCGTGACCGACGTCGAGGCCGGCGGCTCGGACCACCCGATTTCACGCGCCGTCGTCGACACCGTCCGCCGCTGGGACATCCCGATGACCCACATCGAGGCGTTCCTGCACTCGATGCGGATGGACCTCACCGTCACGACCTACCAGACCTACGACGAGTTGATGGTCTACGTACACGGGTCCGCCGCAGTCATCGGGCTCGAGATGGTGCCGGTGCTCGAGCCAGTTGTGCCGCGCGAGGTGGCCGAGCCCTACGCCGCCGACCTCGGCGTGGCGTTCCAGCTCAGCAACTTCATCCGCGATGTCGGGGAGGACCTGTTGCGCGGCCGGGTCTATCTGCCGATGGAAGACCTCGCGGCGTTCGGGGTGACCCGTGAGCACCTCGAGCACGGCGTCGTCGACGGGCCGGTGCGCCGGCTGCTTGCGTTCGAGGTGGCCCGTGCCCGGGAGATC
Source organism: Frankiales bacterium (assembly GCA_043762595.1). Taxonomy (GTDB): domain Bacteria; phylum Actinomycetota; class Actinomycetes; order Mycobacteriales; family SCTD01; genus JAYSQK01. The sequence continues at coordinate 9,283 of JAYUMN010000169.1, read as the reverse complement.
TACCGCAGCGCCGGGCAAGGCGTACGTCTCCTGCACCCCACCTCGCGGCCGTGCATCGAGACCGCGCTGGCGCTGTACGGCGGGATCCTCGACGAGGTCGAGCGGGCCGAGTATCAGGTGCTCACCCAGCGGGTTTCGGTCGGGCCCGGTCGGCGCGCCGCGGTCGCCGGACCAGGCCTGCTGCGGGCCTGGCGGGCCCGGCGCTGAGGTTTCCGGGCCCGCGGTGGCCGTGATCTCAGCAGGGTGAACGCACCCCGAACCCGCAGACGGTACGTGCCGTCATCGCCGTCATGACAGCCGTCTTGATCGGCGTCAGCTTCATCGCCAGCTGACCGCGGCGCGCAGCCGAACCGGTCGCCCCGCCCCCTTGGCTGCGGCTGTCTTCCGCGGAGACAGCCGCAGCCAAGGCCGGCTCGCAAGCGCAGCGATGAGTGGTCAGTCCGTCCGAGACCGCGGCGACCGCGCAGGCGAACCGGCCCAGAGGTCCCACACTGAACTGGCGGCCCCCGCCGTTCGTAGTCCCCTGTGAGCAGACCCTCGACGAAAGGACGGCCATGACGCGCAGCCCGATCAAGATGGCCAGCCGCCTGCTGGGGGTGCTCGCCGCAGCGGCCCTGCTCGGCACGGCGTACATCCATGCCGATCTCGCCGGGAACTTCGACGCGATCGGCGACCAAGTCACCGAGGGCGCGTTGTTCCGCGCCCAGGCAGCTGCAACGGCGGTCGCGGCACTGTGGCTGCTCCTGCGGCCGACCCGCCTGGCGTGGTGGCTTGCGCTGGCCGTCTCGGCCGCCTCGTTGGTCGCCGTGGTCGGCAGCGTGTACGTCGAGGTCCCGGCGATCGGGCCGTTCCCGCGACTTTACGAACCGGTGTGGTACGCCGAGAAAGGCTACGCAGCTGGGGCAGCTGGCGCCGCGCTGGTGCTGGCCCTGCTCGGTCTCGGGGCAGGTCGCAGCGCCCGAGAGTCAGGCCGGCGACGCGAATGGCACCGCGCGCAGCCGCGGTCGTCGTAGGCCAACCGCGGCGCCCTGCCGTGCCTGATGCCACACCGTGAAGTCGACAGCCGGGATCGGCCGGCTGAAGTGGAAGCCCTGCAGTCGTCCGCAGCCCATTGCGGCGAGGTGGTCGGCGGTGGCCTGGTCCTCGACGCCCTCGGCGACGACCTCGAGGTTCAGTGACTGGGCGAGGGAAAGGATGGAGCGGATGATGTTGCTGCTGGCCTTGACCTCCACCCCGTCGTCGCCCTCGGCCAAGCCACGGATGAACGACTTGTCGATCTTCAGCTCCTGTACCGGCATGAGCCGCAGGTGCGCGAGACTCGAGTAGCCGGTGCCGAAGTCGTCGATCGACAGGCGCAGGCCGTTGTCGTTCAGCCGCCGCAGGACGCCGAGGGTGCGGTCCGGGTCGGCCATGATGTGCGACTCGGTGACCTCGATGGTGAGCGCGTTCGGTCGCAGCTGCGCGTCCTTGATCACCTTGGTGACGAAGTCGGGGAGGTCCAGTTCCAGCAGGTTGCGTACCGACACGTTGATCGATACGTCGATCTGCAGCCCGACCTGCTGCCAGGCCGCTGCCTGCGCCACGGCGGACCGGATGACCCACCTCGTCAGCTGGCGGATCTGGCCGGTCTGCTCGGCGAGCGGCAGGAACTCGTCCGGGCAGACCAGCCCGTACTCAGGATGGTTCCAGCGGACGAGCGCCTCCGCCCCGACGACCTGACCGGTCGTGGTGGACAGCTGCGGCTGGTAGTGCAGCTCGAGTTGCCCGGCGACGATCGCCTCCCGCAGCTCGCTGGCGAGCGTCAGCCGGCGCGGCGACGTGTCGTCCTGGGCCACCTCGTACACCGCCATGCCGGTGTGGCTCCGCTTGGCGGAGTACATCGCCACGTCGGCGCGGCGCAGCAGGAGGGTGGCGTTCGTGCCATCGGTCGGGGCTAGGGCGATCCCGATCGAAGCCTGCACGTTGACCGAGATGCCATCGATCGTGATGGGTTCGGCCAACGCACGATGCATCCGTTGCGCGGCCTGGATCGCATCTTCGAGCTCCGCTCCGGTGAGCTGGACCGCGAACTCGTCACCACCGAGGCGGGCCAACTGGTCGACCCGACGCAACTGTGACTGCAGCCGCTTGGTCACCTCGACGAGCAGCAGATCGCCGTGGTGATGGCCCAGGGTGTCGTTGATCTCCTTGAACCGGTCCAGGTCCATCACCAGGATGGCGCTCGGCTCGCCGGCAACCAGGCTCAGCTCGACCCGGTCTTGGAAGTGGGTCCGGTTGGCCAGCCCAGTGAGCGGGTCGTGCCTCGACTCGTGGTTGAGACGTTCGAGCAGGCGGGTGTTCTCAAGCGCCACCGCGGCCTGCGACGCGACCGTCTGCAGTAGCTTGACGTCCTCCACCCCGAAGGTAGCCACGTCACCGACCCGGTTCGCCACCCGCAGGGTGCCAGGGATGTCGGACTCGCTCGGTAGAGGCACCAGAAGACAATCCCGATACCCCCGGGCGGCCAGATACGCGCGGGTCAATTGATGCTTGCTCGTCGCGCGCATCAGCAGCGCCTCGCCGCCGGTGAGGGTGCGCGCATGCGCCCAGTCGCTGAAACCGGCCAACATCGGCGTGCTGGTGCAGCGGTCAGGGCCGACGAGGGTGTGGACCATGCCCCCGGGGTCGTCGCCGATGACCAGCTCGACCACCTCGGCGCGCAGCAGGTCGCGGACCGCGCCGAGGAGGTCGTCGAGGGTCTGCTCGTTGGTGGCTGAGCGGGACATCCTGCGGGTCACGTCGTAGAGCCGCTGCAACACGGCATTGCGCGCTCGCAGCCGGGCGTAGCCCTGGTAGCCGACCGCCAGCAGTAGGGCGCAGAGCCCGAGCGGGATCAGCGCCAGCGGGTCCCACCGCAGCGCCCCTACCGCGATGATCGCGACCGTGCAGCCGCCGACGGCGCTGGCCAGAGCCGGCAGCAACGTACTGCGCAACGTCTGCGGGCTGAGCCGTCCGGAGTAGATCGAGATCGCCACGCAGACCGACGCGGTCTGCCAGATGCCAGCGGCCAGGGTCGCCCCTGCCGCCGCCGGCCACGCGCTGGTCAGCCCGGCCGGGCTGCCGTTCAGGCCTTGGAAGACCAGCAGGGCGATGGTGACCTCCATCGACCACGAACAGAGGTTGAAGATCATCTTCACCGGCCGCTGCCGACGCCGGAACAAAAGGACGAGCAGTCCGCCGAGCAGCCGGGCCGCGATCGCCTCGGTCGGTGAGCCGGTCAGGAGTGCGACGGCCAGGCAGGCCTCGCTCGCCGAGATCGAGTAGGCGTTGGAGTCGACCTCCAGATGAACCACCGCCGTCTCGGCGACCGCGAACGCGAGGGCGAGCAGCAGCAGCACGAGCGGACGCACGTCGCCGCGAGACAGACCGATCCCCCATCGGTCCAGGACCAGCGACACCAGCCCGAGTGAACCCGACAGGGCCAGCACCGAACGGGTCGGGCCAGGCTGCAGGGCGGCGGCCAGGTGCGCCTGCAGGGGCGCGGTCGCCCTGGACCTCGTCCAGGGCGCCGTCGGCGCAGGGGTCGCCGCCGCATGCCGCCCGGCACCGGCCATCTCGCGCTTCACCTCCCTCTGGGCTCGCGCTCCACCCGGCGCGACGACTCAGCCGAACCGGGTGGAGTCCAACTCACGACCAACTGGCACTCGACCAGGACGCACCCGACCACGACGCACCCGACCACGACGCACCCGACCACGACGCACCCGACCACGACGCACCGGACCAGGAAGCCCCCGACCAGGACGCACCCGACCACGACGCACCCGACCACGACGCACCGGTCCAACTCGACCCGGACCAGGAAGCCCCCGACCAGGAAGCACCCGACCAGGAAGCACCGTTGAATTCACCGCCGCCCCAGCATGAGGCCGTCGCCGCGCAGGCAGCCATCGCCGCGCTGCTGAAGGACCGCCCGAAGATGTCCTGCTCGCCGCGCAACGCCACGCCGCCGGCCGAGACGTACGCGCCGCCCCGGGCGGCATCCAGGGTGCCGGTGCCGGTCGAGGCCGGCGCTGTCCCGGCGGACCCGCTCGGCGCCTGGGTCAGCGAACCGTCGAGGCTGAGCAGACCCGAACCCCGGTAGAGCTCGCTGCCGTCCTTGATGGCGTGCGTGCTGTTGACGAGCCGCTGCTTGACCTGGTCCGGGGTCAGCTGCGGGGAGCGTTGCAGCAGCAGCGCCACGGCCGCCGAGGTCACGGCGGTGGCCTGGCTCGTCCCGGAGCCTCGGAAGAACCGGCCCCCGACGACGGCGCCCGGGTTGTGCGCGTCGATCGCCGAGCCCGGCACCCGAAGTCCGAGGACATGCACGCCCGGTGCGATCAGATCGACGTGCCGGGCAGCAGTCCCGTGGCTCGCGAAGGCCGGGACGGTGTCGTCGGCACTCCGGACCGTGCCCGCCGGATCGTCGGCACCGACGGCGAGCAGCATCGGGTCGTACGCCGGGTCGGACAGGCTCGCAACCGAGGTGCCGTCGTTGCCGCCGGCGGCGACAACGACGATGCCGTGCTGCCAAGCTGACTCGGCGGCGTAGGCCAGCGGGTCAACGTCGTAGCGCTGCCCGGAGTTGGTGCCGTAGCTGAGGTTGAGCACCCGCATGTTGAACCCGCGGTCGTGGGCGTGCTCGACGACCCAGTCGATGGCGGCGATGACCTGGCTGACGTCCGCCGAACCGTCACCGGCGCCGACCTTGACGCTGACCACCCGTGCGTCTGGGGCAACACCGACAAAGCCCTTGCTGCTGGCCGCGACGTACGCCCGGCTCGAGGTCTCGGCGGTGTCCCGGCCGACCATGATCGACGCCATGTGCGTGCCGTGGCCGAACGCGTCGTTCTGGGTCAGTGCCGGGTTTTGGGAGTCGAAGGACAGGTCGGGCCCGTTGACGATGTTGCCATTGGTCAGCCCGGCCACCGGCGCAACGCCAGAGTCGATCATGGCGATATCGACGCCCGCACCGGCGTAGCCGTTGGTCCACGAGGTCTGCGCGCCGACCACCTTGCCGATCAGATCGAGCGCGCCGTCATCGGTCGCCGGGTCGTAGCCCAAGGTCGGCGACACACTGGCGAAATGACCGGACACGTCGGCGGTCACCGAGCGCACGCCAGGCACCGTGCGGAGCAGTGCCAGCGCCCCGGCCGGCACACGGGCGACGACCCCGTTGATGACTGGCAACTCCCGGGTCACCGTCCCGCCGGCGGCCCGGACGGCCCGCTCGACCGTCGCTGCTGAGCCCGGCCGGCCGGCGACGATCACGGCCTGGGTTGGACCGTGGCGACCGGTCGTCGCCCAGGCTCCAGGCGCCAGAAGCGCGGATCCCACCAGCAGAGCGAGGGTCGCACCGGCAACACCCCGGCGATACGCCCGCCCACCGGGCAGTCCAGGTCGGCAGCTCTGACTCGATCGCATGGCCCATTGCCCTTCGTCGGCACCGATGCAGTTGGCGCAGTAGCGATTAGACTACGCAGAGTAATAATGCGGATCTATCCCACAATGGGATGACCTTTGCGCCCGAAATGACTACGCCGAACGGCCGGCAGCTGGGCCATCTGGCCCATCCAGGTTGCTCCGGACGCCGCCGAATCCGAGTCTGTCTGGCGTCGGCCCAGACACACGGGTGCGGGGGTCGTCAGCGGCGGTCGAGGCGACGGCCCCACCAGACCCACCACGACAGGGTCTGCACGACCAGCGCGAAGCCGAACAGCAGGTCCTCGAACGGCGCAAAGGCGATCCGCCCCTGGCCAAGGAACGGCGGCGTCCGGCCGGCGGCCGAGCCGACCCCGGCGACCGCCCGCCCGGCGTAGAACACGATCCCCCGGCCGGTCAGGACGCCGTTGGTGAGCAACTGGAAGACCAGCACGACCGCGTACGACGTCCAGAAGGCGCGCCGCCGCAGCAGGTGGGTCCGCAGCACGAACCCATCGAGGGCGACGGTGCCGGCCACCCCGAGCAGGGCGGCCTGGGTGTAGGTCATTCGTCGCCGACCCGCCAGCCCTTCACCGCCCGGACCGCCTCCAGGGTCAGGATCGAGCAGACCGGGATGACCAGGAAGAAGGCCACCTCCTCGAGCGGCACATTGCCGAACAGGACACCGGTGGTCTGCCGGGGGTCGTAGCCCCAGTGGCCGGCCCGGATCGCCAGCACGTCCCAGCCGACGAAGACGGCCAGCACCGGCAGCAGGGTGAGCAGCAGCCGCCCCGGCCGGCCGTAGACGCGGGTGTGCAGCACCAGCTCGAGCGGCAAGGTGCCCACCAGACAGACCGCCAGCACCACCAGGTAGGCCGCCCTCACCGGCGCAGCCGGCTGGCGAAGGCCTCAGCAGCGGCGCGCGGGTCGGCCGCCTCGGTGAGCGCCCGCACGACCACCACCCGGGTCGCCCCCGCGGTCAGGACCTGGTCGAGGTTGGCCAGGTCGATCCCGCCGATGGCGAACCAGGGGCGGTCGGCGGCCACTGCCCCGGCGTACGCGGTGAGGGGCAGGCCGGGTGCGGGGCGGCCAGGCTTGGTGGGGGTGGGCCAGGTCGGGCCGACGCAGAAGTAGTCGACGCCCGGCTCGGTCGCGGCGGCGGCGACCTGCGCGCGATCATGGGTGGACAGCCCGAGCAGGACGTCGTCGCCGAGCAGCTCCCTTGCCAGGGGCACCGGGAGGTCGTCCTGACCGAGGTGCAGCACGTCGGGCCTGGCCGCGTAGGCGATGTCGGCGCGATCGTTGACCGACCACATGGCGCCGTGCCGGGCTGCGGCCTCGGCGACCACCTCGCACAGCGCCAACTCCTGCCTTGCCTCCAGGCCCTTCTGGCGCAGCTGCACGATGTCAACGCCGCCGGCCAACACCGCGTCGAGAAAGTCGGCGAGGTCGGGCCGGGAGGGCGTGCAGAGATAGAGGCGCGCGTCGGACAGGCGCGCGCGCCGGTCACCCACCGGCCACCGCCCGGACCAGCTCGAGCCGATCGCCGTCGGCGAGCACCGCCCGCTCGACCTCGGACCGCAGCAGGGCAATGCCGTCGTGCTCCACCACCACCGAGCCGACCTTGAGTCCAAGGGACGTGAGGAGCGCGGGCAGCGTCGTGCCGTCCTCGACGTCGCGCAGCTCGCCGTTGACGGTCAGCTTCACAAGAGCAGCGCCTGGGCCCGCCGCTTCACCTCGGTGGCGCGGTTCTCGTGCAGCGCGTCGAACGGCGAGCCGGGTAGCGAGTCGTCCTCGGTGCTGAGCCAGCGCAGCGCCTCCTCCGGCGTGTAGCGCGCGTCGTGCAACAGCGTCAGTACGCCGGACAGGTGCTTGACCGGCTCGGCGCCGTCGAGGGCCCGCGCCGGGACCCGCACCTCGCCGTGCTCGTCGCGCAGGCCGAGCAGGCGGCGCTCACTGACCAGCTGCCGAACGCCAGTGGCGCCGATGCCCATCCGGACGGCGACCTCGTCGACGGTGAGCAGCTCCGCGGCGTCCTCTGACATGCGGTCAGCCTAGGTCGCGACGCGCGCGGCGCCGGCGCTGGCCCGGACGGCGTCGAGGACCGCGGCGGTCTGCCGAGACTGCTCCAGCGGCAGCACCCAACCAGGGCCGCCGGTCAACACCGACGACACCTCCTCGACCATGACGCGGTAGGCGTCGACGGCCGGCACCCACAGCCGTTCGGTCCCCGCGCCATCCGACACCCACAGCTCGCTGCTGTCCCGCCACGATGTGTAGGGCGCGTCGCGCAGCTCGAGCTCGCCCCGCTCACCGGTGACGACCAGCCACTGGCCTTCGCTGCCGTCGATGCCGACGTGGACCTCCGCCGTCACCCCGTCCCAATCCAGGATCGCGCGGGTGTCCAGGTCGACCCCTGTCCCGGCGTACGTCGAGGTAGCGGTCACCTCAGCTGGCAGGCCCCGACCGACCGCCCACAGGCAGGCGCTGACGGCGTAGCAGCCCACGTCGTACATCGCGCCGCCGCCGCGCGCCGGGTCGAGCCGGTAGTTGCCGTCGGGCACCCCGCCGAAGGTGAAGCCGGCGGTGACGTGCTCGACCCGGCCGAGTCCGGCGAGCCGCTGCTGAGCGAGTCGGGTCCGGGGGTGCCAGCGGTACCAGCTCGCCTCGACCGCGGTGCGGCCCGTCTCGGCCGCGACAGCCATCACCTGCTCGACCTCGCCGGCGCTGAGCCCGAGCGGTTTCTCGCACAGCACGTGCTTGCCGGCCCGCAGCGCGGCCAGGGTCCAGGGCAGGTGCGCCTCGTTGGACAGTGCGATGTAGACCGCGTCGACATCGGGATCGGCGAGCAAGGCGTCGTACGACGTCCCGGCGGTGACCGCACCGAGCGCCGCAGCCCTTGCGAGGTCGCGGGCCGCAGCGTGCTGGAGCAATGCGCCGCCGGCGGCGTGCACAGCCGGGGCCAACCCGACCCGGGCAATCATGCCGGCGCCGAGGAAGCCCCAGCGAACGGTCACGAGGTGGGCAGCGGCACCGGCCGGCCACCCTGCGCTGCGGAGAGGGTGGCCGCCTGCATGACGGCGATGTTGCGCTTGCTGCCTTCCGGGGTGACGTCCATCGGCTCGCCGGAGAGCAAGGTGTCGGCGAGCTGGCGGTGGAAGGGCTGGGCGGGCGCCGGCGGGACGGCCAGCCGGGTCTCGTGCGTACGGCCGTCGCCGTTCGGGGTGAACACGCGCAGCTCGGCCGGGCTGTCGGAGACAGCGAGCCGGTCCTCGGACAGGGTGCCGATCGAGGATCGGGCCACGACCTTCTCCTCGCGCCAGTCGCCGATCAGACCCCCCTGGGTGCCCAGCAGGTAGAACTTCGGCTTGGCGGCGGCGGCCAGGTCGGAGTGGGTGAACTCGGCCTCGACCCCGTCGACGAAGTGCACCAGCACCCGGCTGTGATCGGCGTTGGTGACGTCGTGCCAGACCCGCTTGTGGGTGGTCGCCGAGACCCAGTCGACCTCCTGGGGGAACAGATCCAGGGCCCAGTCGAGGTAGTGGCTCCCCCAGTCGTAGATCGCGCCGCCGCTGACGGCCTCGTCGGAGTGCCAGTAGTTGCAGGGGTGGCCATAGCCACCTACGAAGCTCTCGTAGTGGAAGACCTCACCGAGCTGGCCGCTGCGCACGACCTGCTTGAGGGCGAGGTAGTCGCTGTCCCACCGACGGTTCTGGTAGACCGCTAGCGTGAGGTCGCGCTTCCTGGCCGCGACGATCTGCCGGTCAGCCTCGGCGACCGTGATGCAGAACGGCTTCTCCACCACCACGTGCTTGCCGGCCTCGAGCGCCCGCAGGGTCCAGTC
>JAYUMN010000168.1:0-3259 GCA_043762595.1 Frankiales bacterium | reverse complement strand
ACGCTGGACGACGGGGCACCCGCGGCGCTGTCCGGGCCGGTGCGGGTAGCACTGGTCCAGGCGCTGCAACCGTGCCCCGGCGTACCGGCCGTCGTCGTGGCACAGGTGCTCGCGGGCTTCCTCGACGAGCATTACGGAGGCACTTTCTGGACCTCGTTCGCCCGGCGTAGCCCCTACCAGCCGGCGGTGGGCGACCCGGTGCCCCTCGACAGCCCGGACCTACGCACGGTCCTTGAGATGCGGCCCACGTCGCCGCCGTGGCGACTGGCCCAGCGCCTGGACGAGACCCGGCACGTCCGGCTCGCCGGCGGGTGGGCCACCCGTTTCCGGGTCGTCTTCGACTACAGCCGGGCGCAACAACTCAGCGGAATCTTGACCGCCGACACGACGATAGCGGTGGTCAGCCCCAACGCCAGCCTGCGCGACTTCGACCTTGGTGAAACCACAGACCAGCCGACCTTCCCCGTACGCCCCCGCGACGAAGGCGCACAGCGCGCCCAGGTGCAGGCGTTGGTCCAGCAGGCCGTCACAGCAGGCGCTTCGATCATCGTCCTGCCCGAACTCGCGGTCTCTGCGGCCCTCGCCTGCGACCTGCAGTCCTGGGTGCGGCGTCCGGGTGGCCTACGGCTGCTCGTCGCGGGCAGTCATCATGCTGATGCGCACGACGGGACGCGACGCCGCAACACCGCCGTCGCATGGCTGCGCGGCAGCGACGCGGCGCTGCAGCAGGACAAGCACTCGCCAGCTGACCGGCCGGTGCACGAGGACCTGCACTACGACGGCTGGCCGGAACTGCGGGTACATGTCTCGCGCGACGGCTGGCACCTTGCGCTCGCGGTCTGCCGGGACCTGCTCAATCCCTCAGCCGTGCAGGCCCTGGCCGAGGCCGGGGTCAACCTGCTGCTCGTCCCGTCGATGAGCGAGACGCTGCTGCCGTTCGGTGGCCCCGCAGCCCAGCTCGTCGGCGCGAACCAGGCGCTCGTCGCGGTGGGGAACGGACCGGCGAACTGGGCCGGCACCGGGTCTGTCCTGCCCGTATTCGCCGAGCCGGCGCTGTTCGGCCATCCCGGGCTCGACGGCCAGACCCGGCTGGTCCACAGCAGCGAGCCCGATCCCGGCCCAGGCATCGCCCTCCTGCACGTAGGCTCAGCGATCGCGAGCTGGTCTGCGGCTACAGCGGTCCCTGCGGTCGGCATCGACGCCGGCGTCAGCACAGCGCAGCCGGGCCACGCCGCCCCCCGGTGGGTCCAGGCCCTCGCTGCACAGACGCAAACCCCAACCCGGCCCACCGACACCGGTCTACACGTCTCGCTTCGCCGCGCCGCCGTACTTGTCCTGTTGAGCGAAGGCAGCGGCGGCGTCCAGGTGCTGCTGACGCGTCGATCAGCGCAGCTCCGGCACCATCCAGGCGTCTGGGTCCTACCCGGCGGCAGCGCCGAACCGCAGGACGACGGGTCGGTGGCCACCGCGCTGCGCGAAGCCCAAGAAGAGGTCGGCATCGATGCCCGGACAGTCCAAATCCTGGGGACGTTGCCGACGCTGGCCCTGGCGGACGGCGGTTGGGTCGTCGAGCCAGTCGTCGGATGGACCGCCGACGCCTGCACCGGTCGCGTCGATCCCTCCGAGGTATCGGCTTGGGAGAATGTGTCCCTAGGAGTCCTCAGCCAGCATTGGCCCGGGGCTGACCAAGGCCGGCTCGGCCAGGCCACCGAAGCGGTCCTCGACCTGCTCCAGGCGACGCTCGCCCGGTCGGTAGGAAGCGACGTCGACGCCGAGAGCAGGAGGTCCGTGACGTGAAGCGGGCGAACGCAAATCTTGCAGGTGGCGTCGTCTTGCTTCGCGCGGGGGCTCGACCCGTGATTGCGCTGGTAGTGGACTTCATCGCGACCGCCGTCGGCGATGTGCAGCTGACGCAGGAGATCACCCCGGATGTGGGACGTGCCGAAGATCGGCCGGGGTACGTCGCGGCCCGTCAGGCGTTGCATCAGCTGCGCGGGGAAGGGTCTGGCGGCGTCGCGTTGCCAGGTCAAGTGGTTGACGCGCGGCGCCCACAGCCGCAAGTTCATCACCACCACGGCCGATGTGAAGGGGGCCCGGCCACTGGACCTGGTGAACGGGGACTTCACCCAACCAACGTCAGAACCAGGCGCCGGCCGCGTGACCAGGTGATGGGTCACGCGCCCTAGTGGAGGGAGCACCCGCACCGGGCCGCATCGCAACGCGAGATGCTTCCCCGCCTTCGTATAGCTCACCGGAGAGATCGCCTCCGTCCTGCGGAGGGCGTCGTGAGTTCGATGCTCGCCGAGGGCACGAGCGAGCCGCGCCCGCCACCGGGTCCCCGCAAACACGGAGCGACGACGCGTCAGCCCTTCAAGGTCGACGTGCGCCCCGACGATGGCTGCGTGACCAACACTGCGCGCGCTCGCGTTCGGCCCGCGGGGCGAAGGAGCGGCCGGCCGGGCAGAGGCGCGGTCGCGACGACGATCGCCGCCGTCGTCGTCTCCCTCGCGAGCGGTGGGGCCGCCCGAGCCGAGAGCGTTCCGAGCGCCCAGGCCGCGGCCGCGGCGCTGCGGACTGAGCTGATCTCGTTCGAGCAGCAGGCCGACCGGGCGGTCGAACAGTACGACCTAGCCGAAGGTGAGCTGGGTAAGCAGGTGACCGCCGAGGTGGGTCTGCAACGCGACGTCACCGACGCCCAGGGCGCCGCCCGGGCCGCTGGGCGCGTCCAAGCCAGTCGGGCCCGGGCGCTCTACCAGTCCGGCGGGATGCCTCCGTTGTACGCCAGTGTCCTGGCCAGCGGCGACATCCGCGAGGTCATCGGGCGTAGTGACGTCGTGACGCGTCTGCTCGTCGCGGACCGGACCACCACGGCCAAGGCGGACGCCGCCACCAGCCGGCTCGCCGGCCGGGAACACCTGGCGCATGCCGCAGCCGCGGCGACGGTACGCAAGACAGGGCAGGTCGCTGCCATCGCCGATCGAATCACCGCACTGCTCAGCCGGCAGCGGGCCCTGATCAGTAACGCCGACAGCCACATCCTGGAGCTGGTCCACGCGCAGGAGGCGGCCGCCAACGCCGCCGCCGCTACGCAGTTCCAAGCCCAACTTGCCGCTGCGCAGGCCGGCGCCGACGCTGGCCAGGGCGCAGGGCCGCGCGGGCTCGTGGCCGGTCCATCGGCACCTGATATCCCGGCGCCGACACCTGCCGTCGCGACCGTCATTGCGATCGCCAAGCAGCAGCTCGGCAAACCCTACGTGTG
>JAYUMN010000167.1:0-1585 GCA_043762595.1 Frankiales bacterium | reverse complement strand
AGACCAGCATCGACCACCACCGGCACATGCGCCTGGGCGACGATGACCTCGATCGCGTCACGGGTGCGCAGCCCGCGGTTGCTGCCGATCCACGCGCCGAGCGGCATGACGGTCGCACAACCGGCCTCCTCGAGATGCCGGCACAGCACCGGGTCGGCGGAGCAGTAGGGCAGGACGACGAAGCCCTCAGCGACGAGTCGCTCGGCGGCCTTGAGCGTTTCGATCGGGTCCGGCGCGAGGGTGCGCGGGTCGGGGGTCACCTCGAGTTTGACGAGATCGGCACCAGTCGCCGCGCGACCCAACCGGGCGAGACGCACCGCCTCAGCGGCATCGACCGCCCCGCTGGTGTTGGGCAGCAACGTCAGGTGCGATGGGACGAAGTCGAGGACGTCGCCGTCGCCGGCACGGCTGAAGTCGACCCGGCGCAAGGCGACCGTGACGATCTCGGTGGCCGAGGCGAGGAGCGCATCGCGCATGACGGCGTGCGACCGGAACTTGCCGGTACCGACCAGCAACCGGCTCGTGAACACGCGGTCGGCGATCTTCAGGTGATCGGGTTGTTGCTGCATTGCGACTCCCCACGCCGGCATGACCCGGATCGGGGGGTGCGGGTCGCCGACGGTGCTGCCGGGTCGGCCTCTCAGCCCGCCTCCGCGTGCTCCCCGGTCTGACCGCCCCCACTGTAGTCCGCTCACCAGCTGCACCGTTGGTCGGCGTGTCGGCACGCATCCCGACTTTTCTTGCGTCACACTGTCAACTTTTGCCACACTTGCCACATCGGCCCCAGTCGCTCTACCGTCCCCCGTCGGGACGCCGTCGAGCAAGGGACACCGATGACCAACCACCCCCAGCGCCGCGCCAGCAGCGGCCGGACCAGCCGGGCCGCTGCGGCCGTTCGGCTGCTGGGTCTGCTGGTCCTGCTGACCGCCGTCCTCACCGCCGGTGCGCCATCGGTCATCCGGATCGGCTGGGGCGACACGCTCAGCGGGATCGCCCGGCGACACCACACCACCGTCGCCAAGCTGATCGCCCTGAACCACCTACCGGGGAACGGCACGATCTACGCCGGCGAGCTGCTCCGGTTGCCGACCCCGGGCCCGCGGCTGCGCGCCTACGCCGTGCGTCGGGGCGACACCCTGACGAGCCTCGCCCAGCGCTTCGGCACGACCACGGCCGACCTGCGGGCCCGCAACCACCTGCTGCGCAGCCGCCTACAGATCGGCCAGCACCTGGTCATCGCCGTCCACCGGACGGCCCCGCCCCAGTCCGGTGGCCTGGTGCCGGACGCGGTCCAGCAGTCCGTGACCGAGCACCGGAACATCCTGGCCAGCCGGTCCCGCCCCAGCCAGTGGCAGGTCCGACGCATGATCGCCGACTCGGCCCGGCGGCATGGCGTCGAGGTGTCGTTCGCGTTGGCGGTCGCCTATCAGGAGAGCGGCTTTCAGCAGCAGGTCGTCTCACCCGTCGACGCCATCGGGGTGATGCAGGTCCTGCCGAGCACCGGCCGGGCCCTGGATCAGGCCTTCAGTCGGCACTTCGACCTGCTCACCGCCAGCGACAACATCGAGGCCGGCGTGCTGCTGCT
>JAYUMN010000166.1:0-3108 GCA_043762595.1 Frankiales bacterium | reverse complement strand
AAATGGGTGAGCGTTCGCTCGTCTGGCGCTATCTTCCTCGACATGACGCGCATTGCAGTTGTGACCCTGGACGGGTTCAACGAGATCGACTCTTTCGTGGCGTCGTACATGCTCGCGCGTGTTGATCGGCCCGGCTGGTCGGTATCGATCGCTTCGCCGACTCCGCAGGTCACCTCGATGAACGGCGTAACGATCCAGTCGCAGATGTCGTTTGACGATCTCCCCGAGATGGATGCTGTCCTCGTGGGTAGCGGCTCATTGACTCGCCAGTACGCCGCCGACGTGAACTTCCTCGCCACACTGCGACTGGACCCGGCACGACAAGTCATTGGCTCGCAGTGCTCTGGCGCCCTGCTTCTTGCCAAGCTGGGCCTGCTCGACGGTCGCCCGGTCTGTACCGACCTGATCACCAAGCCGTGGGTAGTGGAGGCTGGCGCGGACGTCGTAGATCAGCCCTTCTACGCAGCAGGCAACGTCGCTACGGCGGGCGGCTGCATGTCCAGCCAGTACCTGGCTGCCTGGATGATCGCGCGGCTTGCAGACATGGCGACCGCCCAGAAGGCACTGTTCTATGTCGCCCCTGTCGGCGAGAAGGACGAGTACGTCGAGCGCGCTCTCGGTCACGTGCGAGCCTTTATGCCTTTCTCGGCCTCAAGCCGGTAAGCGGCCGAGCGTACGCAAAATCAGGGGAGCTGGGCTGGGCTTCGCGGACCGTCGCCTACGATCGCTGGCCGGCCATGCACATCGCTGCTTCCCATCTGTGGCCGTGGTTCGCGGGCGATCCCGGGTTCCGGCACTCGGCGGGCAAGACCGCAAGGATTGGCCGGGCCGCGAGGACGAGCCGCCTCGAACAACCTCTTCTGCCGCTGTCGGTGCGGAGCATCCGACCATGCCGTTGACAGCCGTGGGCTGGGTGCGGCCGGGTTTGGGAGCCAGGAACCTCGTCGAAGCAGCCAGGCGTCACGGGGAGGCGCTTACCCAAGTGGGGCTAGATCGGTTGCCACACAATCGACTCGTGCAGGTCATGCAGCAAAGCCTGAACGGACGCCATGGGAAGAAAGGCCATTTCTCCGATGGCTGCCAGGGGACGGGCTGCCGAGACAGAGTTGGTTGCAAAGGCGGCAGTAAACCCGGTCAGGTCGCTTGCGTGAATCGGGCGAGACTCAGTAGGGACGCCGTCTTCTCGCATCGCTCGACGAAGCAGCAACATGGTGATGCCAGTCAAGACTTTGGCGTCCCGGAACGTGTCAAGTCGGTTGAGACAATTGGTGGTTAGGTGTTTTGAATCAGGGCCTCCCGGCTGGGCTGGTTGATCCACGCGGCATCGGGCAGCGTGGGGGCTTGGGGTCGGCGGTGCCGGAACCGGGCGGGGTTGGCGTCGAACGCGGCCCGCAAAGTTGCCTGGCGTTGCTCGCAGATCTCGTTGGCGGTGCCGAAGTGCACCGAGGCGGGGGTGTGCAGGGCGATGCCGCTATGGCGGTGCTCGTGGTTGTAGTAGGTGAAGAACTGTTCGCAGAACGCCCGGGCGTCGGCCAGGGACCCGAAGTTGCCGGGGAACACCGGGGCGTATTTGAGGGTCTTGAACGCCGCCTCGGAGAACGCGTTGTCATTGGACACGTGCGGTCGGCTGTGGCTGCGAGCGACGCCCAGGTCGACCAGCAGCTGGGCGACGGGTTTGCTGGTCATCGAGGTGCCGTTGTCGGCGTGCAGGCTCACCGGGGCGCCGTGGAGGGTGATGGCGTGGGCGATGAGCTCTTTGGCGATCCGGCTGTCCTCGCGGGCGGCGACGGTCCAGCCGACGACGTAGCGGCTGTA
The DNA here is from genome assembly GCA_043762595.1 of Frankiales bacterium. Lineage (GTDB taxonomy): Bacteria > Actinomycetota > Actinomycetes > Mycobacteriales > SCTD01 > JAYSQK01. The sequence continues at coordinate 1,293 of JAYUMN010000166.1, read as the reverse complement.
GATGTCGAGGATGACGTAGCAGTCGTAGTAGACGCCGCGCTGGGGGCCGCGGAGTTTGGTGATGTCCCAGGACCACACCTGGCCTGGGGCGTTGGCCATCAGCTCGGGGCGGGCTCGGGCTGGGTGGGCGGCTTGGGTTCGCCGCTCCCCAGCCTGGCCGATCAGGCGCAACAGTCGGTGCATGGTGCTCATCGAGGCGAGGTAGGTGCCTTCGTCGAGCAGGGTCGCCCAGGTCTGGGCGACGGACTTGTCGCAGAACCTCGGGCTGGTCAGGGCCGCGATGATCGCGTCCTGCTCGGTGGTGGTCAGGGCGTTCGGTGGGGACGCCCGGGCCGCCGGCAGCAGCGCCGCCACTGTTGTGGCGGGTTGGCGGTCGCGGTAGTGACTGCCCCGGGGTTTGCCTAGCAGAGCGCACGCCTTGCTGGTGTTGGTCTGCGCGGCCAGTAGACCGATCGCTTCGCTGATCACCGCTTCGACGGTGGTTCGGTGTCCGCGCTCTCGGAGAGCATCTCCAAGAGCGCGTGTGCTTTTCCCACGATCTCCAAGGCCACCTTCGTCCGGGCCAGTTCCCGTTCGGCCCGCTCGGCCCGGGCCTGCCACTGGGCCTTCTCCAACTTCTCAGTGGCCTTGGTAGAGGACTTGGCCGAAGTGGTGAGGCCGGCCAGGGCGCCGTTGTCGCGGGCCTTACGCCACTCGGTCAGGTGCGAGGAGTACAGCCGTTCCCGACGCAGGATCGCCCCACGGCCAGCAGCGGTGGCCGCGTCGTACTCAACCAGGACGTCTCGTTTGTACTGCGCGGTGAACGACCGGCGCTTGGGCTGATCCGATCGGGGGCTCATCGGATCATTCTCAACCGGAAGGTCCAGCAGATCGGCAGGGGTCATCGTCAACGTCATCAAGCCTGTTCTCGCCCCGTGCGGGAGGGATCAAAAACTCCGAAGGTGTCTCAGCTCAGCCTGACGCACAGGGTCCGGCCACAGCCATTGCTCGCCGTCATACATGCACAGGTTCCAAGTGGAACCCTCGCTCAGCAGACCGGCTCGATCCACGAACAGAGCGTCGTCGTATCCAGCCAGTCGCGCCTGCCGCACACGCCGGAACAGCCCATAGGTTGCCAGATGCTTAATGTGCGGCATCTCGCGTTCATACGTGACGGGCAGGACTCGGAAGGCATCGTGTTGCGCCTCGGCTGGAGCAGTCACCGTCACCATGATCTCTGGCTCCACGGATTCACCGAGAGAAACCGCGTTCAGATCTCGGCTGAACAGCGTGACCCGAACGGAGCATGCGTCT
>JAYUMN010000165.1:0-2269 GCA_043762595.1 Frankiales bacterium | reverse complement strand
TGGGTTGGGCGGAAGGGGCGGGGCGGGCCTGGTCAGGCGAGGGTCCAGCCCTGGCCGTCCTTGGTGTCCTGGACCACGACGCCGAGCTCGGCGAGGGCGTCACGGAGCCGGTCGGCGGCAGCGAAGTCCTTGCCGGTCCGGGCGGCGGCCCGTTCCTCGAGCAGGGCGGCCGCGCCAGCGGGCAACGACAGCACCGGGACGGCCTGACCGACGGTGCGCGCCAGGTCGAGCCCGAGCAGCCGGTCGGCCCAGGCGAACGTCTCGAACTTCGCGCCAGCCGGCACGTCGTCGGCCTTCTCGAGCCGCCGCAGCACCTGCAGGGCCCGCGGTGTGTCGAGGTCGTCGTCGAAGGCCGCCAGCACCTCGTCGGCCCAGGTCTGCGCCAACGCGGCAGACGGCGACTCCGCCCACGCTGCAACCGCGGCCCGCCAGCGGATGAGCGTCTTGTCGGCCGCCGCGATGGTGTCCCACGAGAGATTGGCCTGCTGGCGGTACCGCGATGACAAGAACGCCAGCCGCAGCGCCAGCGGGTCGTAGCCGCGGTCGATCAGGTCGGACACCAGCACCACGTTGCCGGTCGACTTGGCCATCTTGCGGCCTTCGAACAGCAGGTGCTCGCCGTGCACCCAATGCCGCACCACCTCGTGGCCGACCGCGCTGTCGCTCTGCGCCCGCTCGTCCTCGTGGTGCGGAAAGCGCAGGTCGATCCCGCCAGTGTGCACGTCGATGACCGGGCCGATCAGCGCCAGCGACATCGCCGAGCACTCGACGTGCCAGCCCGGGAAGCCAGGGCCCCAGGGGGAGTCCCACGTCATCGCCCGGCCGGCGGCCGCCCGCTTCCAGAGCGCCCAGTCGGCGTGGAAGCGCTTGCCGGTCGCGGTCGACTCGCCGCTCGCACCGTGACCCGCCCGCAGGTCCGCCAGCCGGTTGCCGGAGATCGCGCCGTACGTTGGGAAGGACTGCGCGTCGAAGTAGACGGTGCCGTCGTCCCCGACGTAGGCGTTGCCGGCAGCGATGAGATCACCGATCAGGGTGAGCATCAACTCGATGCACTCCGAGGCTCTCGGGGAGGCATCGGCCGGGTGCACGTTGAGCGCCGCCAGGTCGCGGTGGAAGGCCTGCTCGTAGAACCGGGCGACCGCGAACGGGTCCTTGTCCTCGAGCTTGGCCTGGGCGAGGAGTTTGTCCTCGCCGCCGGCGTCGACCGCGCTGTCGTCCTGGAGGTGTCCGACGTCGGTGATGTTCTGCACCAGCCGAACCTGCAGCCCGTGCAGCTGGGCCGTCCGGCGGATCAGGTCGGTCAGCAGGAAGGTCCGCAGGTTGCCGACGTGGGCGTAGCGGTAGACGGTCGGGCCGCATGCATAGATCCGCAGCACCCCAGGGGTCGAGGGCACGATGTCCTCGACCGAGCGGGTGCGGGTGTCGGTCAGTCGCAGCACCCGGCCAGGCTAGTTGAGCCGGGCCCGAGCGGCCCTGGCCTCCCGGCGTACCGCCTCGGCCTGTGCGGGGTCGGCCCCTTCGACCAGGCCCGCGTAGTCCTCGAGCACCTGCGCCCCAGCCAGGTGGTTTCCCAGCCGCACGAGCAGTTCGCCCCGTTCGCGACGCAGCAGCATCGGGTGGCTCGGCAGCAGCAGCGCCAGCTCGGTCGCCCACAGCCGGGTGCGGGCCGACTCGAGCGAGCGCTCCTGCCGGGTGGTCAGCACGCGCACGTTGGTGAGCAGCCTGGTCAGCAGGTCGACGACCGGCAGCGCAGGGACACCCTCGGGCGCGCGGGCCAGCCGGCCACCGGCGAACGGATCGACGACGACGTGCGCACCCGCGGGCTCGCCGATGCCGACGAGTACGTGCCCCGGCAACCCCATCGCGTACGCCGGGACGCCGGCTCGGTGGGCGACCTCGACCCACACCACCGACAACAGGATGGGCAGCCCCCGGCCGCGGCGGAGCACCTCGTGCAGCAGCGAGGACCGAACGTCGTCGTAGTCCTGGGCGAAGCCGGCGAACCCCGCCTGCTCGCCGAGCACGACGCGCAACGCCTCGGCGGCGTGCTCCAGGGAGCCGCCGACAAGCGGCCGGACCTGGGCGGCGAGCGCGTCGAGGACCGCGAGCGAGGTCTCGACGTCGAGGTCCGGCTCGACCTCGGCGCCGACCAGCAGGCAGGCCACCGCGAGCTCGACCGGCTGGTCCCGGACCACCCGGGCGAACCGTTCGCGGGAGGCCCCGGTCACGACGGGCGCCGCTCCGGTGGCGGTCCGATGCGGCGGGCCGC
>JAYUMN010000164.1:0-1834 GCA_043762595.1 Frankiales bacterium | reverse complement strand
TCAGCCGAGGGTGCCGCTGGCCCACGCGTGGCCGGTCGCCACGACATTGCTGACCACCTCGAGCTCCTCGTCGTCCCTCGGCCCGAACAGCATGACCATCCCCGGGGTCACCCTGATGCCGGCGAGCGGGTGCGCCACCCCCCAGCCCTGGCCCACGACCTCAGCCGCGAGCGCCGGCGGCAGGGCCAGGTGCAGTGAGCCGTCGTGCGACGGGTGCAGGTGGGCGAACTCGCCGACCCGCGGCACGATGAAGGCGTCGGCCGGGCCGGTGGCGCCGGTCAGCGTGAAGGCGCGGGCACCCGGGACCGAGATGGCGGACGGCCGGGATGTGACGCCTGCGAGCTGGGACAGCCGGTCGAACAGCCGCTCCTGCAGCTCGGCGGGGGACTGCTGGGTGAGCTGCTCCTGGGGCGTGTTGGTGCTGGTGGCGGGACGGGGCCCACGTCGGTCTGGGAGCTCACCGGGGTCCAGCCACCCAGCGAGGTTCGCCGGGCCGCGGCCGTGCGCAGCCAGCCAGGCCAGCCGCTCGGCCAGCCAGCCACTGAGATGCGCGACGGTCTCTGCCGAGATGCCGTGCCCGCCAGGATCTTTCATCGCGTACGCCGGGGCACCTGACGCCCCGGTGAGGTAGTGCCAGGTGCGGTCCTGGAGCTCACGCGGGATGACGGTGTCCTGCTCGCCCTGAGCGACGAAGACGGGCACTCCGGCGAGCCGGGCCGGTGGCACCGGGACGCCGGCGTCGAAGGGCAGCGTGCCGGAGATAATCCCGGCCCCGGCGTACCGCGTGGGGTCGTCCAGGATGAGGCCGCCGGCGAAGGCCGCGCCGCCGCTGAAGCCGATGACCACGACCGGGCGGCCCTCGGGTGCGACGCCGTCGAGCCAGGCGCGGAACCAGTCCAGGTGGACGCGCAGCGACTCGGCGATCGGGCGTCCGATGCCGCGGTTGGCGAACCACGCGAACCCGCCACCCTCGGCGATCGGCGCCCGCACGGCCGCGTAGGCCGGGCCGACCGGGAGGTGCGTGGCCAGCTCGAGGATGTCCTGCTCGTTGGACCCGCGGCCGTGCAGCAGCAGCACCAGCGGCGCGTTCGGGTCGACCGAGCCGTGCGTCGCGATGGCCGGCGCGGTCATGGTGCGTCCACCGAGCCGGCCTGCAGCTGCCCCGCCGTACCGACGCCGGCCCAACGCTGCAGCTCCGCGGGCAGATCGAGTCGGTCGATGGGGGCGGCGTGCTCATAGGCGCCCCAGTCCTGCCGGGGCAGCATCCACATCACCTCGAACTCGTTGCCGTCGGGGTCTGTGCCGTAGATGCTCTTGGTCGCGCCGTGGCTGGACTCACCGGTGTAGGCGCTGTGCTCGACCAGGGTCAGTCGGGCCTGCTCCAGCTCCTCGATCGTGTCGACCTGCCAGGCCAGGTGGTAGAGCCCGATGCCGGGCCGCTTGGGCCCGGCCTGGTCGCCGAGACCGAACAGGCCGAGGTCGTGGTGGTTGCCGGAGCGGGGCAGTCGCAGGAAGGTCGCGTTGGCGCGTGGCTCGTTCGCGACCACCTGCATGCCGAACGCGTCGATGTAGAAGCGGACGGCCCGCTGCAGATCGGCGACGAACAGCACGGCGTGGTTGAGCCGGACAGCGGCGATGCTCATGGTGTCCCCATCCTGTTTGATTGTTCCGTCAACAACTTGGCCGACGGTGGTCATTCCGTCCGGGCGGACCGCAGCGCATTCCAGCGGTCCGACATGACGACCTGAGCCGGGAGGGGCTTCGAGGCGGTGACCTGACCGCTTCGGTGTCGTCGACAAACCCATGAGGACCTGTGGACGACGAGCCGGTGGCC
>JAYUMN010000163.1:0-1656 GCA_043762595.1 Frankiales bacterium | reverse complement strand
CGGCACGCTCGACGCATGACGAAGCCGGTCGTCCGCCTCACCTCACCAGCCCAGTTCGTGGCGTCGCTGCCCGAGCAACTCGGCTACGTCCCGACCGAGAGCCTGGTCGCGCTGTGCCTGCACGAGCCACGCGGACGAATCGGGCTGATCATGCGGTTCGACCTGCCGACCCAGCGGCACGAGGCGGCGCTGGCCCAGGAGGTGGTGGCCCGGGCCCGCCATGCCGGGGCTGCCCGACTGGCGTTGGCGGTCTACACCGACGAGCCGGGCGAGCTGGCCCGGCTCCAGCTGGTGGACCTCGTGACCGACCTGCTGGGACAGGTGCCGGTCACCGAGGCGGTCCTCATCCGGCGGGGCGTGTTCTGGTCGTATTCTTACTGCGACAGCCAGATTTGCTGCCCGGCCGAGGGCACGCCGGTCGGCTTGGCAGACGCGGCCTCGTCGGTGCAGTTGCTGCGGGCCGAGCGGGTCCTCGAAGGGCGCACGGTCTTGCCGAGCCGGGCCGCGATCGAGGCTCTCGTCGCCCAACCGGCCTCCCTCGCGGCTGACGCAGCAGCCCAGCGCTGGCTCGCCGCCGACGAGGCGCTGGCCGAGGCGGTCGCCGAGTGCGGCCTCGACCCAACCAGGATGCGGGTGCTCGACAGGTGGCGGGCGGTCCTGTCGCGCTGGCGCCGGCCTCCGGCTTTCACCACCGACGAGGAGGCGGCCACCCTGTCGGCCTCGCTCGAGGACGTCATCGTCCGTGACGAGGTCGCCGGGATGTCGGGCTGGTCGGGCTCGCCATTGCTGGGGTTGCTCGAAGACCTGTGCCGGCGCACCCCGCCGCCGTACGACGCGCCGATTTGCACGCTCTTGGCGTGGGTGTCCTACGTGCAGGGCGGGGGCGCCCTGACCACCATCGCGCTGGAGCGGGCCCTTGCCACCGACCCGGCGTACCGGCTGGCGTTGCTGCTCGACGACGCGCTGCGCGGGCAGGTGCCGCCGGCCGCCCTGCACAAGGCGATGCGACCGGGGCGGGCCGCCTAGCCGCCCTGCGCAAGGCGATGCGACCGGGGCGGGCCGCCTAGGAAAGGCGCCACCGGTAGAGCACCGCCGAGACCGCGGTCGCCAGGTTGAGGCTGCTCACCCCGGCGCGCATCGGCAGCGCAACCACCGCATCCGCGCGGCTCCGGAGCAGCGGACCGACTCCGGCCCGCTCGCTGCCGACGACGAGTACGGCGTCGTCGGGGATGTCTGCGAGCAGTTCGCCGTCGGCGTCCAGGATCAGCAGCGGTCCGGTGATCTCGTCGGGCTGGACGGACAGGACCGGTAGGGCGAAGTGCAGGCCGGCGCTGCCGCGCAGGACCGCCGGATGCCACGGGTCCAGCGCCCCCGAGACGGCGACACCGCACGCGCCGGCGGCCGCCGAGACCCGTACGACGGCGCCGACGTTGCCCGGGTGGCGCGGGTCGTCCAGCAGCACCAGAGGGCTGCGCCTGGTGGTCAGCGGCCCGACGTCACGCGCGGGTCTGTTGGCGAGCCCGGCCACGCCGGTCGGGTGCGCCACCGGTCCTTCCGTTGCGCGCGACAGAAGGAGCGCTTTGACATCCGGCGCGAGGCGGTCGGCCAGCGCCGCTGCCGACGCCTGATCAGCTACGGTAATCATCTGCACGAGCT